>DATLGF010000440.1:0-2516 GCA_035540575.1 Noviherbaspirillum sp. | reverse complement strand
GTGCAGGCGCCGACCTGATCGCGTACTTCGAAAAGCATGCGAGCGTACTCGACGAAGACGCCCGTCGGCGCCTGCACAGCAATCCACTGCGCATCCTGGACACCAAGAATCCGGCGATGCAGGAAATGGTCAATGCGGCGCCGAAGCTGCTCGATTATCTCGGTGCCGAGTCGCTGGCGCACTTCGAGGGCGTACAGAAGCTGCTGCGCCACTATGGCATCCCGTTTTCGATCAATCCGCGCCTGGTGCGCGGGATGGACTACTACAACCGCACGGTATTCGAATGGGTGACCGACCAGCTCGGCGCCCAGGGCACCGTCTGCGGCGGCGGCCGTTACGACCCGCTGATCGAGATGTGCGGCGGCAAGCCCACGCCGGCAGCCGGTTTTGCAATGGGTGTCGAGCGTCTGCTGGAGCTGATGAAAGCTGCCGGCGAGCAGTACGCGCCGAACCAGTGCGATGTATATGTCGTGCACCAGGGAGAGGGCGCGCAGCTGCATGCCTTTATTGCCGCCGAACGCCTGCGCGACGCCGGACTGGACGTGATCCTGCATTGTGCAGCCGCCGGCGGAGTCGGCAGCTTCAAATCGCAGATGAAGCGTGCAGACGGCAGCGGAGCCGCATTTGCCGTGATTCTCGGCGAGGATGAAGTTGTCAGGGGCGAGGCGACCGTGAAGGCCCTGCGCGACGCCGACAGCCAGCAAAACCAGACCGCGGTGCCGATCGACGGTCTTGCCGATTACCTGGTCGACCAGATCACCGGCCAGACCGACCACGACCACCATCATCATCACTGAGAGCGCAACACCATGGCATACGATCTCGAAGAACAGGAACAATTGGCCACGCTGAAAGCCTGGTGGGCGAGGTGGGGCAACCTGATTACCTGGGCGGCGATCGCCGTGCTGGCAGCCTATGCGGGCTGGAACGGCTGGAACTACTACCAGCGGACCCAGGCGGTGCAGGCGGCCCAGCTCTACCACGAACTGCAACGCGCTCAGGAAGCGGGCGACCCGGAGCGCGTGCAGCGCGCCGCGGCCGACATGACGGCGCGCTACGCGCGCACGGCCTACGCACCGATGGCCGCGCTCGCCGCCGCCCATAGCGCATACCAGAACAACGACGCGGCTGCTGCCAAGAACCACCTTCAGTGGGTGATCGACAACGGTGCCGGCGAACAGCATCAGGCGCTTGCCCGCCTGCGCCTGGCCGGACTCCTGCTGGATGAAAAGGCCTACGACGCCGCGCTGAAGGTGCTCGATGCGCGCATGCCGGAGCAGTTCGCAGGCCTCGTCGAGGACCGCCGCGGCGACATCCTGGCGGCCCAGAACCGCACCGCGGACGCACGCGCAGCCTATCAGGCAGCGCTCGACAAGACCGACGCAAGCGCCCCCGGCCGCGAACTGATCCGCCTGAAGCTCGATGCGATCGGCGGCCCCGCGGAGAAGGCGGCAGCCTGATCGGCCCGGTCGACAAGAATCAGAACAAGGGAGAGGAAATGCGTATCGCGATGAAGCTCACCTGCGTCGGAATGCTTGCCTTGCTGGCCGGCTGCTCGTCGCTCAATCCGTTCGCAAGAAAGACGCCGCGCAATCCGCCGGCCGCACTGCAGGAGATCGCGCCGACGGTCGCGGCGCGTGCTGCGTGGACCGCCAGCATTGGCAGCGCCGGCCGGTACACGTTCACGCCGGCCTTTGCCGGCGACAGCGTCTACATTGCGGCCGCCGACGGCAGCATTGCCCGGCTGGAATCGGGCAGCGGTCGTCCGCTGTGGCGCATCAACGCCGGCACCGCGCTGACCGCCGGTGTTGGAACCGACGGAAGCACGGTGGCGGTGGTTGCGGACCAGGGCGTGGTCATGGCGTTCGACGCCGACGGCAAGCAGCGCTGGACGGTGCAGGCTTCCAGCGAAGTCCTGTCGGCTCCGGCAGTCGGCCAGGGTGTCGTCGTGGTGCGCAGCGTCGACAACCGGATCGCTGCCTACGAAATCGAGACCGGCATGCGCCGCTGGGTGGCCCAGCGCACTGCTCCGCCGCTTACCTTGCGCAGCGCTCCCGGCATCGTGATCTCCGACCAGACCGCTTACGTCGCGTTGCCGGGCGGGCGCCTGTCGGCCCTTGCGCTGAACAATGGCGCGCCGCGCTGGGAGGTGGCAGTTGCAGAACCGCGTGGCACGACCGAACTCGAACGCATTGCGGACCTGGCCGGTTCCCCGGTGCTCGCCGGCAACGACGTGTGCGCGGTCGCCTATCAGGGGCGCCTGGCTTGCTTCGATATGGCCAGCGGCACGGCCCGCTGGGTGCGCGAGACGTCGAGCGAGGTGGGCGTGGGCGTCGACGAACGCTTCGTCTACGTGGCCGACGAGCGTGGTGCCGTCACCGCCTATACGCGTGACACCGGCGTGAGCGCATGGCGCAACACCGCGCTTGCCAACCGCCGCCTGTCGGCGCCGGCGCCGGTCGGAAGGACTGTCGCTGTCGGCGATTTCGAAGGCCATGTCCACTTTCTCTCCCGCG
>DATLGF010000439.1:0-3165 GCA_035540575.1 Noviherbaspirillum sp. | reverse complement strand
GTCCCCACTGGGGATCATTCAAGGAAAACTTCAGGCCGATTCTTTTCAAAAGAGGAAAGGGCATTCTCTCGCTTCTCTATGGATTGCTGAGGACGTCCGACGCAAACCGTGCGCCTTCCCGCCGAATCATCAAAACCGCATTTGAAGATTCGCCAGGCTAAAAGGGCCGCACATCATGCTGAACGTGAACCGGTGGGCGGTCTGAATGCGCCACGATGCTTGCCTTGGCAAACTCGCCGACGGCCTCCCGTAGCAGATCAAGTCCGCTTCCCGTCTGGGCGCTGATGAAAACCCGCGCGATTCTACCATACTCGTCACGTTCGACAGCCGGATCCAGGCCTGCCGCGTCGATCTTGTTCCAGACGAGGATCTGCGGGATGCTCTGCGCACCGATCTCGGCCAGGACCTGGTTGACCTGCTCGATCTGCTCCATCCGTACCGGGCTGGCGGCGTCGACCACGTGCAGCAGCAAATCCGCATGAATGGTTTCCTCCAGCGTGGCGCGAAACGCCGCAACCAGTTGGTGCGGCAGTTCGCGGATGAAACCAACCGTGTCGGAGATGACGACGTTGCCGGCGTCCCCGAGATAGATGCGGCGCGACGTCGTGTCCAGTGTGGCGAACAACTGGTTGGCAGCATACGCCTGGGCCTTGGTCAATGCATTGAATAGCGTCGACTTCCCGGCATTCGTATACCCGACCAGCGAAACCGAGAATGCCTGATTGCGCTCGCGCGCCCGGCGTTGGGTCTCACGCTGACGGTGCAGCTTGTCCAGCCGCGTGCGCAGCGCCTTGACCCGGTCGCCAAGCAGCCGGCGGTCGGTTTCCAGCTGCGTCTCGCCGGGGCCGCGCAAGCCGATGCCCCCCTTCTGCCGCTCCAAGTGGGTCCAGCCGCGGACAAGACGGGTCGACAAGTGCTGCAGCTGGGCGAGCTCGACCTGCACCTTGCCTTCGTGGCTTTTGGCGCGCTGGGCGAAGATGTCGAGGATCAGGCTGGTGCGATCGACTACGCGTATCTTCAGGTGGCGTTCGAGGTTGCGCTGCTGCGCGGGCGACAGCGCGTGGTTGAAGATGACGATCTCAATTGCTTCTGCGACGATGGCACTGGCGATTTCCTCGGCCTTGCCCGAGCCGACGAACAAGGCGGAATCAGGCGCCGCGCGCCGGCCGGTGATGACCACGACGGGCTCGGCACCGGCCGACTTGGACAGCAGGGAAAGTTCTTCCAGGCTTGCGGCAAAGTCCCCTTTGCCGAAATCCACGCCGACTAGTGCAGCGCGCATGGGAAGGTGAAGCGGGGCAACGCTTGGTTATTCCGAATCAGAATCGACATTGATGTTGACGGCACGGGCCGGCACCACCGTCGAAATGGCATGCTTGTACACCATTTGGGTGACGGTGTTGCGCAGCAAAACCACGTATTGATCGAAGGATTCGATGTGGCCCTGCAGCTTGATGCCGTTGACGAGGTAGATGGAAACCGGGACGTGTTCTTTGCGTAGTGCGTTGAGGAACGGGTCTTGTAGAAGTTGCCCTTTATTGCTCATGGCGGCTCCGTTGTTATGTAGTGATGTGGAGTTGGAGGCGACCGGTCATTTATCAAGCGTCCGGCCGCTGAAGTGGATTCCCAATGTAATCGATTTTTGCGCTCGCCGCCAGAAAACCGCTGCTTATTCCCCGCCCTTGGCGAATGGGTTCTTGCTGGACCGCAGTTCGATACGTAATGGAGTTCCCACTAATGAAAAAGTTTCACGGAAATGTTTTTCAAGATATCGCTTGTAATTATCGTCAATTGCCTCAAGCGCGTTTCCGTGAATGACGACAATGGGCGGATTCTGGCCGCCCTGGTGCGCGTAGCGCATCTTCGGCCGGATGGAGCCGCGCCGGCGCGGCTGCTGCCGCTCGACCGCCTCCTCCAGCGCCCGTGTGAGGCGGGGTGTAGACAGCTTCGCGGTGGCCGCCGCATAGGCCGCGTCCACCGATTTCATCAGCTGCGCGATACCGCTGCCCTTCAGCGCCGAGATGAAGTGGAACTTGGCGAAGAACAGGAAATTGAGCTTGCGCTCGATGTCCGTCTTGATCTGGTCGCGGCGGTCCGCGTCCAGGCCGTCCCACTTGTTGACGCCAACCACCAGCGCGCGCCCGGACTCGAGGATGAAGCCGGCAATGTGGGCATCCTGCTCGGAGATATCCTGCTGGGCATCGAGCAGCAGCACCACGACATTTGCTTCCGAGATCGACTGCAGGGTTTTGACGACCGAGAATTTCTCGACCGCCTGGAACACCTTTCCGCGCCGCCGGATGCCGGCCGTGTCGATCAGCGTGTAGTGCCTGCCCTCGCGCTCGAACGGGATTTCAATCGAGTCGCGCGTGGTGCCCGGCATGTCGAACGCGATCACGCGCTCCTCGCCGAGCAGCGAATTGATCAGCGTGGATTTACCCACGTTGGGACGCCCGACGATCGCGATGCGGATTCCCTTGACCTGCTGCTCCGGCTCGGCTTCCTGTTCCGCACGCCCGCCCGACGCCTGGTCCAGCGCCTCATTGACGAGATCGTGCACGCCGTCGCCGTGAGCGGCCGAGATCACATAAGGATCGCCCAGGCCGAGCTCGTAGAAATCCGCAGTCACCGAGGTGTACTTCATCCCCTCGGCCTTGTTTACGACCAGCATGACCGGACGGCCCGACTTGCGCAGGAAATCAGTGATGGTCTTGTCGTGCGGCGTCAGGCCCTGGCGACCATCAACGATGAACACGACCACGTCGGCCTCGGCCACCGCCTGCTTGGTCTGCTTGGCCATTTCCGCGACGATGCCTTCCTTCGCGACCGGCTCGAAACCGCCGGTGTCGATGACCAGGAACGGACGTTCGCCGACGCGACCCTCGCCGTAGTGTCGGTCGCGGGTCAGCCCCGGAAGATCCGCGACCAGCGCATCGCGCGAGCGCGTCAGACGGTTGAACAGCGTCGATTTTCCGACGTTCGGGCGTCCGACCAGTGCAATAACCGGCTTCATGAAATCCTTAATCCACCCTTAGCGCGACAACGCTGCCGGCCTGGGTTTGAATCAACACGCCGCGCCCGTGCATCATCGGCAGCGACGCCAGCACACGGCTGCCATCGGTGGCAACACGCGCGGCGAGCGCGCCATCCTCGCGGGAGAGAAAG
>DATLGF010000438.1:0-2767 GCA_035540575.1 Noviherbaspirillum sp. | reverse complement strand
GAAGCTCGGTCCCGACGCCGCGCCCCAGCATCACGTCGCCGCCGAACATGAGATGCACGGCGGCATCCGTCGATTCCATGCTTCCCTCCATGCAGGCAGCGCGCGCCTGCCCATGTTCACCTTAGGGCGGCTCGGCGGGGGCGGGCTTTGATCGCGCGCAAATGCGACGGTGGAATTCGGATTCGGACCATGCATGCCAGGCATACGCAAAGCGCGTTTGCCGCCGGGCCGCGGTGTCGCCACAATGAACGCCTGACAACAGCTTGCGCGGGGACGACATGGAACACGAACTGGTCAACGTCGGCATCGACGACGGCATAGCGGTACTGCGACTGAATCGCCCCGAGGCACGAAACGCTTTGTCGCGTGCGCTGACCGGTCAGCTCGATGCGCACCTGCAGGCAGTCGAGCGGCGCGACGATGTCCGCGTCATCGTGCTCTGCGCCGAAGGCGAGCACTTCGCCGCCGGCGCGGATGTCCGTGAAATGCACAACATGGACCAGGCGCAGGTGCTGCTCGCCGACTTTGCCGGCTGTTCGCGCCATCTTGCGTGCGTGGCGATGCCGGTGATCGCCGCAGTGGACGGTTGCGTACTCGGCGGAGGCTGCGAGCTGGTGGAAATGTGCGACATCGTGATCGCCAGCGAGCGCTCCAGTTTCGGCCATCCCGAATTCATGCTCGGCACGATGCCCGGTGCGGGCGGCACCCAGCGCCTGCCGCGCGTGCTCGGCAAGCATCTCGCCATGGACCTCTTTCTGACCGGCCGCCGGCTCGGCGCACAGGAAGCGCAGCAGCACGGGCTGGTTTCGCGCGTGGTTCCCGCAGAGGAACTGATGCCGCTTGCGCTGCAGCTCGCGCGCGCAATCGCCGCGTGCTCGGCGCCGGTGGCGCGCCTGATCAAACAGGCCGTGCAGGCCGGACTGCAGGACCGCGAGAGCACCGGGCTGGCGCTCGAACGCGCGCTGTTCCAGCAAAGCTTCGCGCTGGCCGACCGCGCCGAAGGCATGGCGGCATTCGTAGAGAAGCGGAAACCGAAGTTTCGCCACCGCTGAGCGTATCCTGCGCGCTTTGATGCCGCGCAAGCCGGGGCAAGGTCCGCTGACTAGCATGACAGCGTGCTCAACGAGACGAGGCAGTCATGCAAACCTTCATCCTGCTCACGCGCCTGTCGCCGGAGGCATTGCGCGCCCCGGCCGCGATGGAAGACTTCGAGAAGCGGGCGGTCACGCACATCGGCCAGGAGTGCCCGCAGGTCAACTGGCTGCACAGCTATGCGCTGATGGGGCCCTACGACTATCTGGACATCTTCACCGCGCCGGATTTCGATGCCGCGCTGAAAGTCTCGGCGATGATCCGCACGTTCGGCCGCGCCCACTCCGAGGTCTGGCCCGCCACCGACTGGGACAACTTCAAGCAGATCATCCGTTCCCTGCCGGCGAGGTAATGCTGCCCGCGAGGAGCGCTCGCGATACACGGTGCGGCGCAGCTGTGCGAAATCCTTCGCGTCAATGCAAGGCCGTCGACGCGCTTGCGCGTCAAGGGCGCCCGAACTTGTCCCCCGATCGGGTCACCTTCATTTCAGACCGCCGCTGCAACCTGCTTCACCGTCGCTTGTCCTACCTCAATGCCTTGGCCCCCCGCAAGCATATTGCCGCCCGGCTTGAGCCTGCTCACGGTCTTCGCGGTTTCGAAGACGTAGATTGGAAAGCTCCTCATGCACATGTCGTGCAAGCAGTCACATGCTGCAAACCATCATTTCAAGCTGCTTTTCGCCAAAAAATGATCAATCCTGCAGTCCTCGACGAATTCCTCTACGTTCCCCGCATCGCCTACTTCACGATGGAAATCGCGCTGGCGTCGGGCATTCCCACCTATAGCGGCGGTCTTGGCGTGCTCGCCGGCGATACGATGCGCTCGGCCGCCGACCTGGAACTGCCGATGATCGCCGTCACGCTCGTCAGCCGGGCGGGCTATTTCAGGCAGGAGATCGATGCGCACGGCAACCAGATCGAACATGACGACTGGTGGAACCCGGCCGACCACGCGGTACCGCTGCCGGCCCGCATTGCGGTATCGATGGACACGCGCGAAGTGTGGATCGGTGCCTGGCTGCACGTGATCGAAAGCGATGCCGGCGGCCGCATCCCGGTTCTGCTGCTCGATACCGATCTGCCGGAAAACTCGGAGGCCGACAGGCGCATCACCGACAGGCTGTACGGCGGCGATGCAGAATACCGGCTGCGCCAGGAACTGGTCTTGGGCGTGGGCGGCGTGCGCATGCTGCATTCGCTCGGGCTTCGCGTGCAGCGCTATCACCTGAACGAGGGGCATGCCGCCCTGCTCTGCCTGGCCTTGCTGCGCCGCACGCGGCGCGGCGAGCGTCCCGGCTCCCACCCCCAATCCGCGCTGTACAACATCGACGAGGTGCGCAGCCTGTGTGCATTCACCACGCACACGCCGGTCGAGGCGGGCCACGACAAGTTTTCCTATGAAACCGTCACCAGGGTGCTCGGAGAAAAGCGCGACATTGCGCTGCTGAAGGAACTGGGGGGCGACACGCACCTGAATCTGACGCTGCTTGCGCTCAACCTGTCCGGCTACGTGAACGGGGTTGCACGCACGCATGCCGAACAATCGCGCCGCATGTTCCCCGGATACCGCGTCCATGCGATCAGCAACGGCGTGCATCCGCAGACCTGGACGAGCCCGAGCATGGCGACCGTGTTTCACGCGCACTTTCCCTACTGGTGCAGCGAGCCGGAAATGC
>DATLGF010000437.1:0-3755 GCA_035540575.1 Noviherbaspirillum sp. | reverse complement strand
TGCGCACGCGGCGCTGGCCATCGCGCTGGTGCTGGGCCTGTTCGCCGCAAGAGCGCAGGTCGGCCAACTGAGCGGCACCGATCATGCGCTGGGGGCCAAGCGTGCAGTCTTCGAGATGCCGATCGTCACCGGCCTTCTGCTCGGCTTTCTTGCCAGCCCCTGGTTCTATCCGTCTGCGCCGTCGGCTTTTTCAGCCCTGCTCGGCATCGCCTCGGCGCCTGTCCTCTACCTGTTCATGCGCGGCCTCGTCGAACGCGAGGTCTTTCCGCTGTTCCGGCTCATCATCGCGTTCTATGTGGTCGACCAGTTGCGCCGGGCGACGGCGGGCCTGCCCGGCGTGAACCGCCTGTTCCTGCTGGCCGAGGGCCTGCTGATCCTGTTTTTCATTCTTCGATTCGGCATACGCTGGGCGGACCGGCCGGCGGATCTGCCGCGCACGACGGGAACGACGATTGCGCTGCTGATCGGGCGCGCAATGCTGCTTGTTGCGGCAGCCGTGCTCCTTGCCGGCAGCGCTGGCTATGCCGCGTTCGCCGACTTCCTGCTGCGTGCCAGCCTGGCGAGCGCCTTCATCGCGATCACGCTGTACGCGCTCTCGCGCGCGATCGGCGGCGTCGTGCATGCGCTGCTTTATGTGCCGCCGCTGTCGTTCGCCGCCGGCGTACGCCGGCACAGAGATGAAATCGCTGCGCGCAGCCGTTACTGGCTGAGCTGGGGCGCCGTGGCCGGCTGGCTACTGTTCACCCTGCAGGCGTTCGGCGTGCTGCCGCTCGCGCTGAGCTGGATGCAAGCGTGGTGGGACGCGGTCTGGGAAATCGGCAATCTGCAGGTCTCGATGAGTAGCATGATCCTCTTCGCGTTCATACTCGGTGCCAGCTACCTGCTTTCGCGCCTGGTGCAATTCCTGCTCGAAGAGGAACTGTTCTCGCGCGTGCAGCTCGACCGCGGCCTGCCGCACGCGGTGTCCACGACCATCCATTACGCAATCCTGCTGCTGGGCTTCATGCTCGCGCTGACGGCCAGCGGCATCGACATGACCCGTTTCGCGATCGTTGCCGGCGCACTGACCGTGGGCATAGGCTTCGGGCTGCAGAACATCGTCAACAACTTCGTATCCGGCCTGATCGTCCTGTTCGAGCGCCCGGTCAAAGTGGGCGACACGATACAGATGGGCGACGTCACGGGCCGCGTGCTGCAGATCGGCATCCGCGCCACGATCATAGAAAGCACCGCCGGCGCTTCCGTGATCATTCCAAACGGCAAGCTGATCTCGGACCAGGTGACCAACTGGACGCGCGCGGGGCATATGCGCCAGATCTCGGTGCCCGTCATCGCCAAAGCCGACCGCGGGGTGGACGCGATCAAGGCCCTGCTGCTGGATGTCGCCAGAGAGAACGACAAGATCGCCGACCTTCCGCAGCCGGAAGTCCTGCTCCAGAAACGCAACATCGATACCCTCGAGTTCGAGCTGCGGGTATGGACTCACGATCTCGACGCATGGCTGACCATACGCAGCGACCTGACGGCGGCGGCGGATACCGCGCTCCGCGCGACAGCATCGGGAAATCCGCCCCCCGACTGAGGCCAGGCGCTTGACCGACGCTGCGGCGGCCCGGCCGCCTCCAGGCGGGTGCGGGCACGCCGCGCGATTCTCCATTAGACTAGCCCCCTTTTGCGCCATATCGGTTTGCATAGGCCGCCTCGCCGGGGGCCCCGACGCAACATTCGATTCCGACACCTGGCCTTGCGCATGTGCAGCCCCGTCTGCGCTTTCTCGCGCACCAATGCCTGTCACCGGCGACTTTCCCTCCTCACGACAGCGACACTGAGCGCAGCCATGCAAGCCAAACACATCATCGAGAGAAACAACGTCAAGGTCACGGGCAGCGGCAAACAAACGATGCTGTTCGCCCACGGATTCGGCTGCGACCAGAACATGTGGCGCCATGTCGCGCCTGCCTTCGAAGACGATTTCCGCGTCGTTCTGTTCGACAATGTCGGCGCCGGCGGCTCCGACCTGAGCGCGTTCGACCCTGACAAATACGGCACGCTGCATGGCTATGCGCAGGACATCCAGGAGATCCTGCGTGCGCTGGATGCCCGCGATGCGATCTTCGTCGGCCACTCGGTGAGCGCGATGATCGGCATTCTTGCGGCAATCGAAGCCCCGGAGCTCTTCGAGCGGCTGATCCTCGTCGGCCCTTCTCCTAGCTATATCAACGAGAACGACTACGTGGGTGGTTTCACGCGTGAGGACATCGAGCAGATGCTCGAATTCCTTGACGCGAACCACCTCGGCTGGTCAAGCAGGATGGCACCGGCGATCATGGGCAACGCGGACCGTCCGGCACTCTCCGAAGAGCTCGAAAACAGTTTCTGCCGCACGGATCCGGCCATCGCCCGGCACTTCGCGCGCACGACCTTCCTGTCCGATCACCGGGCCGATCTCGCCCGCCTCGCGATTCCATCCCTGATCCTGCAGTGCTCGGACGACGTGATTGCCCCGGATTGCGTGGGTCGCTACATGCAGGCGCAGATGCCCGGCAGCAGCTTCGTGCAGATGAAAGCCACCGGACATTGCCCCAACCTCAGCGCCCCGGAAGAGACGGTGCAGGAAATGCGGCGATACCTCGCTGCGCGCAACAATGTCGGCTGACAGAACATCCGCCGCCACGTCGCAACTGCTGGACGAAGATACCGCCGAGCTGTACGAGAACGCGCCCTGCGCATACCTGTCGGCGCTGCCCGACGGCACGCTGGTCCGCGTCAACGCGACCTTCCTCGCCTGGACCGGCTACACACGCACCGAGCTGCTGAACCGCAAGCGCTTCCAGCAGCTGTTGCCGGTAGTGGGACGGATTTTCTACGACACCCATTTCGGCCCGCTGTTGCTGATGCAGGGATTCGTCAAGGAAGTCGCGTTCGAAGTCATCTGCGCTGACGGCACGCGCTTGCCGGTGCTGCTGAACGCCACGCTCAAGCGTGACGAAAGCGACAGGCCGCTGGTGATCCGCGTCACGCTGCTGGATGCGCGCAGCCGTCGCACCTACGAGGAAGAACTGCGGCTGGCCAAGCGAAAGGCCGAGGAAGCAAGCGAGTCGGTAAGCCGCCTGAATGCAAGCCTCGAAGAACGCGTGGCCCGGCGCACGCAGGAACGCGACCGCATCTGGCGCAATTCCCAGGACATGCTGATCGTGGCCTCGCTGCGCGGCGAGCTGGTGAGCTTCAACCCGGCCGTCACCCGTACCCTGGGCTGGACGAGCGCCGATCTCGAAGGGAAGAGACTCGTCGCTCTGATCCACCCGGAAGAGCGCAGGAACGTGGGCGACGTCGTCATCAGGCTGTCGCGGGGCCAGCCGGTCCGCCGCTTCGAAACGCGCAATCTCGGCAAGGACGGCGAGTACCGCTGGGTATCGTGGACAGTGATGCCGGAAGGCACTCTCCTTTACGGCATAGGCCGGGATGTCACCGAGGATCGCAAGCAGGCAGAAGCGCTGCACAAGGCTGAACTGGCGCTGCACCAGGCGCAGAAAATGGAGGCCATCGGAAAGCTGACCGGCGGCGTCGCCCACGATTTCAACAACATTCTGCAGGTCATCGCCGGCAATCTCGAGCTGCTGAAACGCGATGTGGCGGGCAGCGCCTGCGCTTCGCAGCGCGCGCAGATCGCCTTGTCCGCGGTGGATCGCGGCGCCAAGCTGGCCTCGCAGCTGCTCGCGTTCGCGCGCCGCCAGCCGCTGCAGCCTGTGCCGACG
>DATLGF010000436.1:0-4638 GCA_035540575.1 Noviherbaspirillum sp. | reverse complement strand
GTGCCGCACAGGCAGCACATCTGTGGGTGGCGCGGCAGTGCAGGCCGGTTTCGGCGCTGCTTGCCGGTTCCCGCCAGCATGGAGACTGGCTGGCGACGGGACCGATACGGCCTGGGATACGCATGACGGACGATGCGGCCTTTCCCTTCCGGATCGGGAACGCGGCCGGCGAGGCGCACCCGTTGGCCGGGGAAGGCATCAGCATGGCGCTGCAGTCCGCCGCCATCCTGGCCGATGTGCTGATCGCGCATGCCGGCGCGCTTGACGACTGGCGTGTACAGCAGCGCATGCGCGAAGAGTATGCGCGGCGCTGGCGCCGCCACTTCGTGCGCCGCATCCGCTGCGCATCGCTGTTTGCGCATGCGGCGATGCGTCCGGGCTTGTACCGTCCCTTCCTTCCCTTTCTGCAGAGGCATCCGATGGTCCTCAATGTCTTTGCGCTCTGGTGCGACAAGACCCGCGCGCCGCCCGCCCTCCCGCATCTCGCTCCCGCAGGGACCGGGAGCGGCGCATCCGGCCGCCTCGCGGCGACACAGATGAAGGAGCAAGCATGAGCACATACGAACGCCTGATCGGAATACTCGCCAGCGAATACAAGCTGAAACCGGAACAGCTTCAGCCTGAGGCCCGACTCGATCAAATCGGTATCGACTCGCTGGGCGCGATGGAACTGCTGTTCAAGATAGAGGACGAGTTCGGCATCCAGGTGCCGAGCGATCAGGTTCAGCTTGCGACGGTCGGCGAGGTGGCGGCCTACATTGAAAGCCTGGTCGCGCAACAGGCGCCGGTGGCCACGCCGCAGCAGGCACAGCAGCCACAACAGGCACGGCCATGAGGCGCATTGCGATCACCGGCATAGGCGTCGTGTCGCCATTGGGCAATTCGGCAGGCGAAATCATCGAGAACCTGGTGCGCGGCCGGCCACGGATCCGCCGCCTGGAAGGCAGGGATTTTCAACGCCTGGCCAATCCGCTTGGAGCGCCGTCGGAGTTCGACCCCGGCCCGGTCGCCGATGCGCCGAAGCTGCGCATGATGGACCGCAGCACGCAGTTCGCGCTCGCCGCCACGCGCGCCGCACTGGCGCAGGCGGGGCTGGACATCGCTGCTGCCGCCGACCGCGCCGGCGTTTTCATCGGCACCGGTTCCGGCGGAGCGGAATCGGCCGACAGCGCTTATCGATCCTTTTACGCAGACAGGTCGGATCGGGTGTTGCCGTTCAGCGTGCTGCTGGCCATGCATAATGCGGCCGCGTCCTGGATCGGCCTCGAATACGGGCTGACCGGACCGAACCTGACCTACAGCACGGCCTGCTCGTCATCGGCGGTGGCGATAGGCGAAGCCGCGCTCCGCATCCGCAGCGGGGCCACGGACATCATGATAGCGGGTGGAACCGAGGCGCCCCTCTGCCTTGCTTCGATGCGCGCCTGGGAAGCCATGCGCACGATCGCGGCCGCAGACCCGGACGACCCAAGCGCTTCCTGCAAACCGTTTTCGAAGAACCGCAGCGGCATGGTGTTGGGCGAAGGCGCGGCGATCGTGATCCTGGAAGAGTGGGAATCTGCGCTTGCCCGGAACGCGCCTGTCCTCGCCGAGGTGAGCGGCTACGGCCTGGCCACCGATGCGTCGCACCTTACCGCGCCCAGCGTGCAAGGACAGGCCCGCGCGATGGAGCTGGCACTGGCCGATGCAGGCATGGAGCCGGAGGCAGTCGATTACATCAATGCGCACGGCACCGGCACGGTGGCCAACGACGTGGTCGAGACGGCCGCGATCCGGCAGGTGTTTGGAGCGCATGCGAGCCGGCTGCGGGTGAGCTCCACCAAATCGATGCACGGTCATCTGCTCGGCGCGGCCGGCGCACTGGAGTTCGCGATCTCGGTGCTCGCGATGAACGCGGCAATCGTGCCGCCTACCGCCAACCTCGCGGTGCCTGATCCGGAATGCGACCTGGACTACGTACCGAACCAGGCGCGCGTCGGTTCACCGATCCGGACCGCGATGTCCAATTCCTTTGCGTTCGGCGGCACCAATGCGGTGCTGGTCGCCAGCTGTCTTTGCGAGTGAATCGGTGCGGCAGGGCAAGGGCGGGCGCCACAGCATGGCGAACGCCATTCCCGGCTAGGTCTTCCGCCCCCTGGCGTCCTGATCCTGCCCGGACAATCGCGCCAGCGTCGCCTCCGACGGCGCGCACGACAGCATCGCCTCGAAGGTATCGAGGATGTTGTCCAGCGTGAAGGCCGGTATCCACAGACGGCTGCGCGAATGCGCCTCGTCCAGCGGCGCTTCCTTGATCGAGAACACCGTCGTCGTGTAGATCGCCACCAGCGACATGCGCTGCTCCAGCACCGGCGCCGGCACATGCGCAAGCAGCATGCGGAAGTGATCCAGGCAACGCCGGTAGCCGACGTTCCACCGCGAGCCTATGGTTTCCCGAAACAGCTGTCGGTGTGTCATCTGCACGTTGGACAGGAAGCGCAGATAGGTGCTGCCCTCGGTTTCCGTCACGGTCAACTGGTGCACCGGGCGGATGAAGGCGTCCAGCACCTCGCGCACCGTGCGCGGCCCGCCGGCGGCCGTCATCTCGTCCAGCAATGCCTGCCGGAACGCATCCACCTTCTTCGCCCCGTCCACCAGCAGCTCGCCGATCAGCGCTTCCTTGGAGCCGAAGTGGTATTGCAGCGACGCCTTGTTGCGCTGCCCGGCGGCCGCCACGATGTCGGCGGCCGTCACGCCGTCGATCCCGTGCAGCGCGAACAGCCGCTGCGCCACCGCCTTCATCCGCGCGCGCGTTTCGAGGCCGTCCGCGCGCATCGTTTTTTCAGTTGACATGGATAGTTAAGCGTATAGACTTAATTAAGTAAGTGTACTTAAATGTGCGCATGGAGACCAGAGGGACGGGTCCTGCCGGCCCTCTGAATTTGGCAAGCGAAAGGAAACTATCATGAATCGCGAACAGGAAATCATTGCGCGCTCGCGCGCATTCCGGAAGCAGTACGTGGAAGAAACGCCAAGCTGGTACCGCGGCGAGATGCACCTCGGCTTCACGCTCATTTTTACCATTGGCGTGATCTGGTACTGCGCGACACAGCTGGAAGGCACCACTTGGCAGGAATGGGTGTTCGTCGTCATCCCGATGTTCCTGTTCGGGAACTGGGCCGAATGGGCCGGACACCGCTACCTGTTGCACAACCCGAAGAGCTGGATCAAGCCGGCGTACAAGCGCCACGTTGCCACCCACCACCAGTTCTTCTCGCACAAGACGCTCGACTATGACGGCCAGAAGGAATGGCGCGCGCTGCTGTTCCCGCCGTTTGCGCCGGTCCTCTTCGTGCTCGCCGCGCTGCCGCCGGCCATCCTGATCGGCATGCTGTGGTCGGCCAACGCCGGCTACATCGCGATGATCACGATGGCGGGGTACTTCCTGATGTACGAAGGGCTGCACACGCTTTCGCATCTCGAGCATCCGCTGCTCGACCGCATCCCGCTGATCAACACGGTGCGGCGGATGCACGTGCTGCATCACAACCCCGACTTCATGCATACCCGCAACTTCAACCTGACCTTCCCGATTTGCGATGCGCTGTTCGGCACCAGCGACCTCGACAAGGGAGTGTTCGGCACGCTGTTCAACGGCATGTCGGACGAGGCGCGCAAGCCGGAGGACAAGGCACGGGTGCAGGCCCAGCAGGAAGCGCGGACGAGCGCGAACGACGATCCTCCCGCCAATGCGCACGGAGAAGCGCGCGGCCATGCGGCCAAGGATGCAAGGCATGCCTGACGGCGGGCGGCGGCCGCCGCCGCCGCCTTCCCCCGCCCGATGCTGCGAACGCACATCAATCAAGACTCTATGGCAAAAAATCGGAGCCGTTGGCAAGGCGGCGGCTCCCGGTAGCGAGTAGAGTGAAGCGAACAAGAGTTGACCCGCGGCCCATGCAGAACAGGCCGCGCTGACAAGAACATCATCATGAGAGCACGAGCCTCCAGGGCTCATCCAATTCAAGGAGAAGACAATGCGTTTCAAGAAACTACTGACCGTTCTCGCCGTGGCCGCAGGGTTGACCGCGAGCGTCGCGGCAAGCGCAAAGGAAATGCGCCTCGGGCTGATCGTCCCGGCCAGCCATCAGTGGTCGCAGGCTGCGACCGCAATGGGCGAGGAACTGAAGCAGAAGTCCAACGGCAAGTACTCGGTCACGATCTTCCCGGCCGGCCAGCTCGGCAACGAGGCGCAGATGCTGCAGCAGCTGCAGACCGGCGCGCTTGACATGGCGTTCATGACGGCGGCCGAGATCACCAACCGTGTGCCGGACTTCGGCGCGCTGTTCGCCCCCTATCTGGTGAGAGATGTCCGCGAGGCGGGGGTGCTGCTGAACGGCCCGACCGCGCAGAAGATGCTCGAGCGGCTGCCGCGTGAAGTCGGCGCGGTCGGCGTCGGCTACGGCGTCGCGTCGATGCGCCTGATGCTCACCGCGTTCCCGGCCAATAGCGCGAAGGATCTCAAGGGCCGCAAGATGCGCATCACGCCATTCCCGCCGGTGCGCGACTTCTACCAGCTGCTGGGCGCCGCCTCGACCCCGATGCCGCTGACCGACGTCTATGACTCGCTCGCCAACGGCCAGGTCGACGGCGTGGACGCGGACA
>DATLGF010000435.1:0-2902 GCA_035540575.1 Noviherbaspirillum sp. | reverse complement strand
CGCTCCTCAGGCCGCCGCCGCGGCCCCGGCCCCGGAAGCCCCGAAGGGCCACGTCGTGAAGTCACCGATGGTCGGCACCTTCTATCGCGCCTCCGCGCCGGGCAAGCCGCCGTTCGTCGAAGTCGGGGCCAGCGTCAAGGAAGGCGACACCCTTTGCATCATTGAAGCGATGAAGCTGCTCAATGAAATCGACGCCGACGCCTCCGGCGTGATCAAGGAAATCCTGGTGGAGAACGGCCAGCCGGTCGAGTTCGGCCAGCCCCTGTTCGTGATCGGTTAAGCCCTCCGCGCGCCGCTCCTTGGCGCGCCTCTTTCGACGCCAGTCCAAGGCAGCTTCCTCGTCATGTTTGAAACAATCCTCATCGCCCACCGCGGCGACCAGCCGCGCAGCGGCGCAGCGGCGCGGCCACATCGCGCAGCTGCCGCAGGCAGCGGCGATTTCGCCGCGGAGAGCACCCATGTTTGAAAAGATCCTTATTGCCAATCGCGGCGAAATCGCCCTTCGTATCCAGCGCGCCTGCCGTGAAATGGGCATCAAGACCGTGGTCGTGCACTCGGAGGCCGACCGCGAATCCAAGTATGTGAAGCTGGCCGACGAATCGGTCTGCATCGGGCCGGCGCCGTCGGCCCAGAGCTATCTGAACATGCCGGCGATCATCAGCGCGGCCGAAGTGACGGACGCTGAGGCGATCCATCCTGGCTACGGCTTCCTGTCCGAAAACGCTGACTTCGCCGAACGGGTCGAGAAATCCGGTTTCGTGTTCATCGGGCCGCGCCCGGATTCGATTCGCATGATGGGCGACAAGGTCTCGGCGAAGCAGGCGATGATCAAGGCCGGCGTGCCCTGCGTGCCGGGATCGGACGGCGCGCTGCCGGAAGATCCGAAGGAAATCATCCGCATTGCACGCAAGATCGGCTATCCGGTCATCATCAAGGCCGCCGGCGGCGGTGGCGGACGCGGCATGCGCGTCGTGCACACCGAGGCCGCGCTGCTCAATGCGGTCACGATGACCAAGTCGGAAGCGGGAGCCGCCTTCGGCAATCCCGAGGTCTACATGGAAAAATTCCTGGAGAATCCGCGCCATGTGGAGATCCAGGTGCTCGCCGATGAGTTCAAGAATGCGATCTGGCTTGGCGAGCGCGACTGCTCGATGCAGCGCCGCCACCAGAAAGTGATCGAGGAAGCACCCGCGCCCGGCATCCCGCGCAAGCTGATCGAACGTATTGGCGACCGCTGCGCCGAAGCCTGCCGCAAGATCGGCTACCGCGGCGCCGGCACCTTCGAGTTCCTGTATGAAAACGGCGAGTTCTACTTCATTGAAATGAACACGCGCATTCAGGTCGAACACCCGGTGACCGAGATGATCACCGGCGTGGACCTGGTGCAGGAACAGATCCGGGTGGCGGCCGGCGAAAAGCTGCGCTATCGCCAGCGCGACATCGAACTGGTCGGCCACGCGATCGAGTGCCGCATCAACGCGGAAGACCCGTTCAAGTTCACGCCGTCGCCGGGTCGCATCGTCGCCTGGCATCCTCCGGGCGGCCCCGGCATCCGCGTCGACTCGCATGCGTATGCCGGCTATTTCGTGCCGCCGACCTATGATTCCATGGTCGGCAAGGTGATCGCCTACGGCGCCACTCGCGAACAGGCGATTCGCCGAATGCAGATCGCGCTGTCAGAGATGGTGGTCGAGGGCATCCTGACCAACATTCCGCTGCATCGCGAACTGATGGTGGACGCACGCTTCATCGAAGGCGGCACCAACATCCACTACCTCGAGCAGAAGCTGGCCGACAAGCCCGACCTGCCGAAGAATCCGAAGGTCGGCTAAGCTGAACGCCATGAGCTGGACAGAAATCGTCATCGAAGTTGCGCGCGATCACGCCGAAGCGCTGTCGGACGCGCTGATGGAGGCCGGCGCGCTGTCGGTATCCGTCGAAGACGCCGACGAAGGCACCGAAGACGAGAAGCCGCTGTTCGGCGAACCTGGCATGGAACCGGCCGAGGCGGCCTGGGATCGCAGCCGGGTCGTTGCGCTGGCCGAACAGGATGCCGACCACGCCTCCCTCGTCGCCGAGGCGGCGGCAAGCTGCGGTCTTTCCGGCGCGCCGGCATTCACGCTGCGCGCGGTCGCCGAGCAGGACTGGGTGCGGCTGACGCAGTCGCAGTTCGAGCCCATCCACATCGGCAAGCGTATCTGGGTCGTGCCGAGCTGGCACGAGGCACCGGATCCCGACGGCCTCGTGCTGGAACTCGACCCGGGCCTGGCATTCGGCACCGGCAGCCATCCCACCACGCGGCTGTGCATGGAATGGCTGGAGGAAGAGCTCGCGGCGGGAGCATCCGTGCTCGACTACGGCTGCGGTTCCGGCATCCTCGCAATGGTTGCGCAAAAGCTCGGCGCCGATCCGGTGCATGGGGTGGACATCGATCCGCAGGCGATCGACGCCGCGCGCACCAACAGCGAACGCAACCACGCGCCGGTCAGCTATCACCTGCCCGAGGATTTTTCCACCGCAGTCGGCGAGATGCGCTTTGACGTGGTCGTCGCCAACATCCTGTCCAGCCCACTCAAGCTGATGGCGCCGATGCTGTGCGCCCGCGTCAAGGCCGGCGGCAGCCTGGCGCTCTCCGGCATTCTCGCGCGCCAGGCCGATGAAGTCGCGGCCGCCTATGCGCCCTTCATCGCGCTCTCGGTCCGGGCCGAGCGTGACGGCTGGGTGCTGCTTTCCGGGCAGGCCCCGCAGAGCTGAGCCGCAATGGCACTCGCGACCCAATGTCCACATTGCCGGACCACGTTCCGGGTCGCGCATGACCAGCTGAAGCTGCGGGCCGGGCTGGTGCGCTGCGGCGCCTGCAAACAGATCTTCAACGGCATCGAGAATCTGCGTCCCCCCGAAC
>DATLGF010000434.1:0-10152 GCA_035540575.1 Noviherbaspirillum sp. | reverse complement strand
GTGGCCGACCTGACGGCAGACAAGCTCCGGGAAACGGTGCGGCTGTGCAATGAAAGCGGGTCGGATACGCGCGGCTACGCGTTGAATGTGACCGATGAGGCCGCGGTCGAGGACGCGTTCTGTCGCGTCGCCCAGGATTTCGGCGCGCTCGACGGGCTGATCAACAATGCCGGCGTGAACGCCGATGCGCTGCTGGTCAAGCGCGACGGTGGCGAGATCGGGAAGATGAGCCTGGCCGACTTCAACAAGGTGCTGCAGGTGAACCTGGTCGGCGTGTTCCTGTGCGGTCGCGAGGCCGCCGTGCACATGCTCGCGCTGGGCCGCGGCGGCGTCCTCATCAATATTTCGAGCATCGCCCAGGTCGGCAACATCGGCCAGTCCAACTATGCGGCGGCCAAGGCCGGCGTGTCGGCAATGACGGTTACATGGGCGCAGGAGCTGGCCCAGTACGGGATCAGGGTGGCCGGCATTGCGCCCGGATTCACCTCCACGCCGATGGTCGCGCGCATGAAGCCGGCGATGCAGGACCGCTTCCGCCAGCGCATTCCGCTGCGGCGCTTCGCCGAACCGGTGGAAATCGCGCACGCCGCCGCCTTCATCCTCGAGAACGACTACTTCTCCGGACGGATACTCGAGATCGACGGGGGTCTAAGGCTGTGAGGGCCTTCCTGCATGGCCGGCACCGAAACACGACGAGGTGGCGAAATGGGTAATGGTTTTCGTATCGGCCGCGTGGCCGGCATCGAGGTTCATCTGGACTGGAGCCTGCTGATCATCTTCACGCTGATCACCATCTCGCTTGGCGGCGCGCTGTTCCCCTTGTGGCACCCGGACTGGACGCCTGCCCAGTGGTGGGTCACCGCCATCGGGGCGGCCTTCCTGTTCTTCGTGTCGGTGCTGCTGCACGAGCTGTCACACGCGCTGGTAGGCCGGCGCTACGGGATCGATGTGAAGCGCATCACGCTGTTCGTGTTCGGCGGCATGGCCCACATGGAGGATGAGCCGCGCAGCTGGCGCGGCGAGTTCTGGATGGCGATCGCCGGGCCGATCGTGAGCCTGGTGATCGGCGTGTCCTGCGTGCTGCTCGCGGTCAATCTGGCGGGGATGGATAACATCGATCCGGACAACATCGCGCAACGCTGGCCGGCCTCGGCATGCTGCCCACACTGCTGCTCTGGCTCGGGCAGATCAACATCCTGCTGGCATTGTTCAACCTGGTGCCGGGGTTTCCGCTCGACGGCGGCCGTATCCTGCGCGCGGTGCTGTGGGGCATCACCGGCAACCTGCGCCGCGCAACGGGCTGGGCGACCGGGGCGGGGCAGCTGTTCGCCTGGTTCCTGATCGGCAGCGGGCTGGCGATGATGCTGGGCTTTCGCATCCCGGTCTTCGGGACCGGCTTCATCGGCGGCTTGTGGATCGCCTTCATCGGCTGGTTCCTCAACAACGCCGCCTTGCTCAGCTACCAGCAGCTGGTGGTGCGGGAATCGCTCGAAGACGTGCCCGTCGCTGCGCTGATGCAGACCCGGTTTACCGATGTGCCGCCCGACCTGTCGGTGGACAGGCTGGTCGAGGACCTGATCCTGCACAGCGAGCAGCGCGGCTTTCCGGTGCTGTCGGGCGAGCGGCTGGCCGGCATGGTTTGCATGGAGGACGTGCGCAAGCTCGAACGCAGCATGTGGCCGTTCAAGCGCGTGGGCGACATCATGACGCCGGCGCGCTCGCTGATCTGCATCGGCCCGCAGGAGCCGGCCTACCGCGCGCTGGCGCTCCTGGGCGACGGCAGGATCAACCAGATGCCGGTCGTCGAGAACGGACGGGTGCGCGGGCTGATCCGGCGCGAGGACATCCTCAAGTGGCTGTCGTTGCGCGGCAAGTTCGATTCGCGCGACCGCATTGCCTACGGTGAAGGGCGCTGAATCTGCTATTGCAGGTATTCGCGCGCCGAGATGAATCGTGCCCAGGTAAGCGGGCTCCAGGCCGCGTCGGCCATCACCGCAGCCAGCACGGTCGCCAGCGCGCTGATCAGCGGCGGCAACAGCAGCAGCCAGTTCGTCTCGCGCCAGCCGCGCGCGGGGATGTGTTCGGCATGCCAGGGTTCGCGCTGGCGCAGCACCCAGGCACGGAACAGGATGGGCAGGAAATACGCGGCGTTGAGCAGGGCCGAGATGTTGAGCACCCAGATCGCCCAGTCCATCTGCGCGGCGATCGCGCCGTCGGTCAGGTAGGTCTTGCTGACGTAGCCGGCCGTCAGCGGCGCCCCGATCATCCCGAGCGCGCCGATCGAGAACGCGATGGTGGTCAGCGGCATCCGCCGGCCCACGCCATTGAGCTCGCTGACCTTGTGCACGCCCAGCGTCTCGGCGTAATTTCCCGCGCAGAAGAACAGCGTGATCTTCATGATGCCCTGGTGGACCAGGTGCACGAGGCCGCCTACGGTTCCCACCGGGCCGAACAGCGCCACGCCCAGCACGATATATGACACCTGGCTGACCGTCGAGTACGCGAGACGCCGCTTCAGGTCGTTCTGGAACAGCGCGCGCAGCGAGCCCCAGATGATGGTGATCGCAGCGGCGACCGCCAGCGGCGTGAGCAGGTTCAGCGAGGCGGCAAACTCCACGCCGTAGACCTCGTAGACGATGCGTACCACGCCGAAAGCGCCGGCTTTCACGACCGCCACCGCATGCAGCAGTGCCGAGACCGGCGCAGGCGCCACCATCGCCTGCGGCAGCCAGCCATGGAAGGGTACGATCGCCGCCTTCACGCCGACCCCGATGATCAGCAGCAGGAACACGAACTGCAGCTGCCGCGTGTGCTCGGGGCCAAGCAGCGAGGCCGCACCGCCCTGGATGAAGTCGACCTGGCCGAGCAGGCCGTACAGCCAGACCACGCCGGTCAGCAGCACGGCGCCGCCGAAAAGCGTGTAGCCGAGGTAGATGCTGCCGCCGCGCACCGAGGCGTCGGTGCCGCGGTGCACGACCAGCGGATAGGTCGACAGTGTCAGCAGCTCGTAGAAGAAAAAGAAGGTGAACAGGTTGCCGGCCATCGCCACGCCGACGGTGGCAGTGACGCACAGGCTGAAGAAGCCGAAGAAGCGGCTGCGGTGCGGGGCGTCTTCGAGGTAGCCGATCGCATACAGCGTAGTCAGCATCCACAGTGCCGCCGACAACGTGACGAACAGGAGTGCGAGCGCGTCGGCGCGGAAGACCAGGTGGATGCCGGGCAGCACCGTGTGCACGAACACGTACTCCTCCCCCTGCGCCACGCCCCACAGCATGTATCCGATCAGCGCGAGCTTGGCGACGGCGCCGACGATGTTGAGCGTGGTGCGCAGCGCCACGCGCTCCTCGCGCAGCCCGAAGATGACCAGCCCCGGCAGCAAGGAGGAGAACAGGGTCAGGAGCGGAAGGGATTCGTTGAAGCTCATCGCACCCCGGTCAGCAAGATGATTTCACTGGCGCGTACACCCAGCGCGAGGCTCGCCAGCGCCAGCACCAGCGGCACCCATTCGAGCATGCGCGGCAGCGGCCGGTAGTGCGCGTCCTGCTCGACCTGCAGGAAGGCCTGGCGCAGCACCTTGAACACATAGGCGGCGGTCAGCAGCCCGCCGGCAATCAGCATCACGATCCAGCCCCACTGACCGCTGTGGATCGCGGCATCGATCAGCAGCCACTTCGCGAGGAAGCCGGCCGAGGGCGGCAGGCCCATCAGCGTCACGCCCGCCAGCCCGAACGCGAACAGCGACTGCGGCATGTGGCTGGACAGCCCGCCCAGGCGGCTGATGTCGTCGCGCTCCATCGACAGCACCATCGCGCCGGCCGCGGTAAACATCGCCGCTTTCGCCAGGCCGTGGGCCAGCGCCTGCATGATCACGCCCTGCACGGCGCTGTTGGCGGCGGCCTCGGGCGTGCCGGTCACCAGCGGGAACAGCAGGAACAGGTAGCCGACCTGCGCGACCGTCGAATAGGCCACCAGCATCTTCAGGCGCGTCTGCTGCAGCGCCTGCAACGAGCCCCACAGCACGGCACCGGCGCCGAACAGGCCGAGCAGCTGCGCGACCGCGTAGTCGGTCAGCGGCTCGAAGATGCTCAGCCAGAAGCGCACGACCAGGTAGAACGAGGCCTTGATGACCAGCGCGGACAGGATGGCCGACACGGGCGCGGGCGCGCCGCCGTGCGCGGGCGGCAGCCAGAAGTGGAACGGGAACAGCGCGGTCTTGAGCAGCATGCCGAACAGCATCAGCGCGCCGGCCATGGCGACTGCCAGCGGCGCCTGTTCCGCGATCAGCGGACCAAGCACCTCGAGGGAAACCGTGCCGTAGGTGCCGTACAGCAGGGCCACGCCGAGCAGATAGGCGCCGGAGCCAAGCAGGGTGGTCAGCAGGTAGCGCAGGGCCGCGGTAACCGGGCCCACGCCGCCGGCCACCGCGACCAGGCCGACCGCGGCCAGCCCGACCAGCTCCAGCGTCACGTAGATGTTGAACGCGTCGGCCGACAGGAACAGTGCGTTCATCGCCGCGACCAGGTAGCCGACCAGCGGCCAGAACCAGGTGACACCCTTCGGATTCTGCGAGAAATAGGCGTGCGCATACAGGGCCAGCGGCAGCGCGACCACCTGGGTGAGCAGCAGCATCACCGAAGACAGGCCGTCGGCCAGCAGGTCGATGCCGAGCGGCGCGCCCCAACCACCGACCTGGTAGGCGAGCGGGCCCTGGTCGACAACGCCGACCGCCAGGCTGATTGCCAGCAGCAGCTGCAGCGCCAGTCCGATGACCGCGAGCCCGGCGCCGCGCCCGGGGCCGAGCAGGAAGGCCGCGCTCGCCCAGGCAAGGGGGAGCAGGATCAGCCAGGCGATCGCGTGGAGGGACAGGTCATGCATCCGGATCGTTCTCCGGCAGGTGCATGTTGCCCGTCAGCAGAAGCAGGTGGCGCGACAGCGCAAGCGCAAGCGCCGTGGCGGCGACCGCAACCACGATGCCGGTCAGCACCATCGCCTGCGGCACCGGATCCGATATGCCCGCGCGCTGGCCAAGACCGACCAGCACCATGAAGGCGCCGCTGCCCATCACATTGAACGCGAGGATCTTGCGCAACAGGTGGGTGCGCACGATCAGGCCGGCCACGCCGATCGCGAACAGCAGTGCGCCCGTCAACGCATACACGAGCGAAGGCGTGAGGGTGAGGGTCATTTCTCGAACTCCATGCCATCGTCGGACAGACACAGGAACAGGCCGGCCAGCAGCAGGCCGAGCGAGAGCGTCAGCCCGGCTTCGATCAGCAGGATCAGCGCGCCGGCCCAGGCAAGCGGGTACTGCAGCATCGTGCTGCCGTCCTGCAGCGCGGGTAGCGCGGCGAACGCGAGGAAGACGAGAAAGCCGATCGCCAGGCCCCAGCGCTGCATGAGGTTCGGCGTGGCCCAGGCCGGGAGCAGGCGCGCCAGGTGCAGCAGCACGCCGGCGCCGGCGACCACCGCGCCGGCTTGGAACGCGCCGCCCGGCATGCTCGATCCCGCCCACAGCAGATAGCCTGCAACCAGCACCATCAGTGGCACGATCAGTCGGGTGAAACCGCGCAGGAGCGGCAGCGTCGGACGTTCGCCGGCAGCCCGGCGGCGTTTCTCGACGCTGGTGCCGGCGAGCACGCCGAGCAGGGCGAGCAGCAGCACGGCGACCTCGAGCATCGTGTCGTAGCCGCGGAAATTGAGCAGCACCGCAGTCACCGGGTGCGCGACGCCCGATTCGTCGATATTGGCCGACACCTGCTGCGGCAGGTCCACCGCCTGCGGCGGCAGCTGCAGGATCGCGTAGACGAGGGCGGCGCCGAACGCGCTGCAGAGGAGGATCACCAGCAGGGCGCGCATTGCGGTCACCGGCGTCCCTCCTTCTTCTCGCGCACGAGCTGGATCGCCCGCAGGTGGCCGACCGCGTCGAGCAGCAGGGCGCCGGTCAGGCCGGCGCCGATCGCCGCTTCTGCCAGCGCGATATCGGGGGCGTCCAGGCGGGCCCAGACCAGCGCGACCAACAGACCGAACACGATGAACATCACGACCGCGCGGAACAGGTCGGCGACGGTGATGGCGCGGATCGCGCTCCATATCAGCGCGGCGGAGAGCAAAAGGTCGAACGCGAGGGTGGCGGTTTGCATGTTCTTGTTCTCCGGGAAGAGATCAGGGGCCGCCCGCGGTCCACGGGGCGATGCCGCGCCGGCTCGCGCGGCGCGCGATCAGGAAGCTGATCACAGCGCTCGCGGCCAGGACCAGCAGCCAGACCAGAACCAGCTTGAGCGCGCCGGCAATGGAGTTGGCGCGCAGCAGCAGGCCGAGCAGCACGAAGCCGAGTCCCAGGTTGTCGACCTTCGCGAGCACGTGCAGCCGCGTGTACACGTCCGGAAACCGCAACAGCCCGACGGTGCCGGCGAAAAAGAAGGCGGCGCCGACCAGGAGCAGGGCAAGGCTGAGCCATTCAAGCATCATCGCTCCTCCCGCTGTTGTCCTCGGGCTCCTCGTCCACCAGGCTCGCTTCATCGACATCCCGCCGCCAGGCCCGCTGTGCGAACGCGGCTCCGGTGATCGCCGCAAGCAGCGCGAACACGAGTGCGGTGTCGACCAGTCCGCCGGAGACGCCTTCACCGGCGAGCAGAACCAGGATGGCGGCGCCGGTTGTGCCGAACAGCAGTCCCACGAGCAGGCGGTCCGCCGCGGTCGGGCCGCGTACCACGCGCACCAGCGCCACCAGCAGGTTGGCGAGCAGGAAGATGGCGAGCAGCACGTTCATTCGTCGCCCTCCGCAAGTTCCTGCCCGTAGATGCGCGCGATGCGCCGCTCCGCGGCGCGCACGTCGCGCGCAATCGGCAGCCTGGCATCGAGCACGTGCAGGCGCAGCCGGTTGTTTTCCACCGTCATGGCCAGCGTGCCCGGCATCAGGCTGACCGCGCTGGCCAGTACCAGCTGGGCCGGGCCGCTCACGCGCAACGGCAGGTCGAGCTGGGCGGGGTGCAGGTCGAGCGTCGGACGCAGCGCCATGACCGCCACCTGCACGCCGCCCTTGAGCGACTGGACGATGAAAAATATGAAGAACGTCAGCAGCGCCAGCGGCGAGAAGCGCAGCGCCGGCGGCGGCGACAGCTTCATGCTGCTCCAGACCGCCAGAGCGATGCTTGGCACGCCGACATACCAGCTGCCGAGGTAACCGCCGACCAGCACCCACCAGAGAAAGGCGAAGACCAGCGTGCGCCACGCCAGCGCGCCAAACACGGGGCGCGTGCCGGTTGCCGCATGGAGGGGCGCAGGCCTGGACATGTCGGTTGTGACTCCTGTCAGGTGGATACAAGCAAAAGGTCGCGATCGAGGTCGAGCAGCACGTTTTCGGTGACGCTGCCGAGAAAGAGCTCGTCCAGTTCGGAGCGGCCGCGCCGTCCCATCACCAACAGGTCCGCGCCGATGCGCTGCGCTTGTTCCAGCAACGCCTGCGCGGGATAACCGCCCTGGACCGTCGTCTGCACGCGCGTGCCGAGGCCGAGTTCCTGCAGGAAGGCATGCATCTGCTGCCGTGCTTCCGCCGCTGCGGCGTCGCGATACTGATCGATGACATTCTGCTCGACTCCGGCATAGCGCATCTTGCCTTCGAACAGAAGTTCGTACACGTGCATCGCGTGGATCTCCGCGTCCGGTGCGATCGCCACCGCGGCTTGCAACGCGCGCCGCGCGGTATCGGAAAAATCAACCGCGACAAGCAGGCGCGCGTAAGGCGACGCGGCCTCCGATCGCGAGACCAATGCCGCGTGTCGCGTGTGGTGCAGGTAACGGCGGGCAGTGGAGCCAACGAACAGATTGCGCGGGAAATGCTCGTCGTGGGGGCCGAGCACGGTCAGGTCAACCGGGTAGCGGGACGCAAGCGCGCTTATCTTTTCATCGGCGCGTCCGATCTCGACATGACAGTCGACCTGCACGCCGAAGCGCGTGCGGCAGTCCTGCGCCACGCGTTCGAGGCGGTCGTGCGCAGCGTCATAGAAGTGCTTCTCGGTAATGAGCGGATGTTCGACCAGCGCACGGCCGAACATCGTCCACGATATGGTCGGGATGACGTGCGCCAGGTGCAGCGTGGCACCGTGCTGGCGCGCCAGCAGCGCGGCGCGCTCGACGGCACGCTGTGCGTTGTCCGAGAAGTCGGTGGCGGCAAGTATGTTCCTGAGTTCCATGGTCATCCCTTCCTTTGTTGGCTTGTGGTGTCAGGTCCGAGCGACTGGGCGATTTCCTCCATGGCAAAGTCGGCCGCGTCATCGAACGGCCGGAATACCTTGTCGACCACGAGGCCGCTCGGAAATTCCTCGTGGTGGGGGCTGCGCAGCGCGATCGCCGTCTTGCCCTTGAAGCCGTTGTCGCGCACGACCTGCATCAGCAGACGGTTTGCATCGGCCTCGGCAAGCGTGCTGACCACCCAGCGCGCGCCGGCCAGCGGCAAGGTGGAGGCGAGCTCGGCATCCTCGGCGTCGCCGTAGTGCACCGGGATGCCGTCGGCGCGCAGCGACTGGACGGCGTCCGGATCGAAGTCGACGCCCAGCACGCTGTAGCCGCGCGCGCGCAGCTGGTGCAGCAGGCGTCGGCCGAAGCGGCCGGCGCCGAACACGATCACATCGACCGGCGTCTCGTCCCGGTGCTGGCGCTCGATCGCCTGCTCGCGGAACGGCTCCTTGCGCTCGAACCAGCCGAGATAGGGGGCGAGCCGGGTGTACAGCGGATACGAGTAGAGGATCAGGTAGGTGGAGAGGGTGATCGTCACCAGCCCCACCAGCGTCACCAGTCCGAGCGCCTGCTGGGCGATGTGGCCGAGCGAGATGCCCATGGCGACGAAGACGATCGAGAACTCGCTGATCTGCGCGACCGTGAGCCCGGCGAGAAAGCCGGTGCGCTTGCGGTAGCCCATGTAGCCCATGATGGCCATCACGATCAGCGGATTGCCGATCAGCACGAAGAGCGAAAGGATGATCGCCGCGCCCATCTGGTCGCCCAGGATGCGCAGGTCCAGGTGGCTGCCCATGTCGATGAAGAAGAAAAGCAGCAGGAAGTCGCGCAGGCCGGACAGGCGCGAGGCGATTGCCTCGCGATAAGGCGTCGAAGCGAGCGAGAAACCGGCCAGGAAGGCGCCCACCTCCTTGGAGAAGCCAAACATGTCGCCGGAGGCCGCGAGCACCGTTCCCCAGGCAACCGCGAAGATCAGCAGCAGGTCCTGCGACTGCGCGAGCAGGCGCAGCAACCGTGGCAGCACGTAGCGCATCAGCAGCGCAACCAGCGCGATCGCGGCGGCGATCTTCAGCGCGACCGTGAGGGCCAGAATCCACAACGCCGAGGCGTCGGTGCCTTCGCCGGCCTGTGCCGAGCCGAGCAGCAGCATCGCCACGACCACCGCGATGTCCTGCACGATCAGGAAGCCCACGGCGATGCGCCCGTGCAGCGCGTCGACCTCCCGCTTGTCCGACAGGAGCTTGACGATGATGATCGTGCTGGAGAAGGTGAGGGCGACCGCGACATACAAGGCGGTCAGCGCCGGCATGCCGAGGGCGATCGTGATGCCAAAGCCGATGACGATGGTAAACAGCAGCTGGCCGAGGCCGGTGGCGAGTGCGACAGGGCCGACGTTGCGCACCATGTGGAGGTCGAGCTTGAGTCCGACCACGAACAGCAGCACGGTCACGCCGATCTGCGCGAGCAGGTTGACTTCTTCGTGCGCGGTGACAAGGTCAAGCCCGGACGGGCCCAGGCCGATGCCGACGATGATGAAGGCCACGATCAGCGGCTGGCGCAGACGCAGCGCAAGCGCGCCTACCACCGTAGCGGCCAGAAGGAGGAGGGCGAATTGATAGTAGACGTTGGTCATGTGGCTTGGATGCGGCGCGCGCGCAGTCGTGCTGGGGGCGCTCCGCTTTCTTCCGGGACGCCGGACAGTAGCGTTGCAGGAAGGTAATGCCCATGACCTAGGTCAAAAACAGGGTGGAAGTGGGGTATGCCGTTCAGATGAGCGATCGTCTTTGTGAACGGCATCAGATCGCAGCGACCGAACCGCGGCCCCAAAGAAAAAGCCCGATGCCGTATCACGGCATCGGGCTTGTGCATTGCGTCGCCGGCTTGCGGCGGCTACGGCGAACGCTGATCGCCGAGGCC
>DATLGF010000433.1:0-5853 GCA_035540575.1 Noviherbaspirillum sp. | reverse complement strand
CGGGAAGACAGGGCAGGAACGATAGCATGGCGCGGTACAATGCGCATTTCGCCAGGCAACTTCCCCGATTCCCCGCCGTGACTTTCACCGAACAACTCTCCGCCGCCTGGGCGCGCAACGACTCGCTGCTGTGCGTTGGCCTCGATCCCGACGTCTCCCGCTTTCCCGCCGAGCTGGCAGGCCGCCCGCAAGCGGTGTTCGAGTTCTGCAAGGCGATCGCCGACGCAACGGCGGATGTTGCCTGCGCGTTCAAGCCGCAGATCGCCTACTTCGCCGCCTTGCGCGCCGAAGACCAGCTCGAGGCGCTGTGCGCGCACCTGCGCAGCGCCCACCCGCATATCCCTATCGTCCTCGATGCGAAGCGCGGCGATATCGGCGCCACCGCCGAGCAGTATGCGCGCGAGGCCTTCGAGCGCTATGGCGCGCATGCGGTCACGGTCAATCCCTACATGGGCTTCGATTCCGTGCAGCCTTACCTGGAATGGAAGGATCGCGGCGTGATCGTGCTGTGCCGCACGTCGAACCCGGGCGGCTCGGACCTGCAGTTCCTGACGGCCGACGGGATGCCGGTGTACCAGCATGTCGCGCGCCTGGTGGCGCAGAAATGGAATACGAACGGGCAGTGCGGCCTTGTGGTCGGCGCGACCTACCCACAGGAGTTGGCCGAGGTGCGCAGGATCGTCGGCGATATGCCGCTGCTGGTGCCGGGCGTCGGCGCCCAGGGCGGCGATGTGGAAGCGACCGTGAAGGCCGGACGCACCACGGCGGGGCTGGGCATGATGATCAATTCGTCGCGCGCGATCCTGTACGCGAAGGCAGAAGCCGGCGAGCGCTTCACCGACGCCGCGCGCCGCGTCGCGATCGAGACGCGCGACGCGATCAACCGGTATCGCTAGACCGGTTCACTTCTGCTCGAGGAAGCGCAGCAGCCCTTCGAGCGCGTGGACGATAGTCTGCTCGCGCACAGATTGGCGGTCACCGGAATACACGTGGCGTTCGGTATAGGTACGGTGCTCGGCGGCCCAGCCGAAGCAGACCGTGCCGACCGGCTTGCCGGGCACCGCGCCGGCCGGTCCCGCGATGCCAGTGGTCGACAGCGCGACATGGGCGTTGCTGTTGGCGAGCGCGCCTTCGGCCATCGCCCCGGCCACTTCCTCGCTGACACTGCCGTACTGGGCGATCATCGCCGCCGGCACGTCCACCAGTTCGGTCTTCGACGCGTTCGAATAGACGATGAAACCGCAGTCGAACCATTCGGATGACCCCGCGATCTCCGTGACCGCCTGTCCGACGCCGCCGCCGGTGCACGATTCGGCCACCGCCAGCAGCCAGCCGCGTTCCTGCAGCGCCTGCCCGACGCGCCGGGCGAGTTCGATCTTGTCGCTCATGTCTCCTTGCTCCTCTTTCTGGTCGTGCCGCCGCGGCGCGCCGGACGTTTCCTACTGTACCACCCTGCACTGACGGGATTGATCAGTCTTGCGCTTGGCCAAATCCGCCACCCCCGGGGGTCTCGATCACGAACACGTCGTCGGGTTCCAGTTCGGTGCGTGCGGTCGGGCCGAGCGTTTCGACCCGGCCGTCGACGCGGATCACGTAGTTGCGCCCGCACTGGCCGTCGCCGCCGCCGGCCGCGCCGAAGGGCGGCACGACGCGGTTGTTGGAGAGTATGGACGCGGTCATGCGTTCGAGGAAGCGAATCCTGCGCACGCCGCCGTTGCCGCCACGCCAGCGTCCGGCCCCGCCCGAGCCATGGCGGATCTCGTAGCTCTCCAGCCGTACCGGAAAGCGCCATTCCAGCACTTCGGGATCGGTCAGACGTGAATTGGTCATGTGGGTCTGGACCACGTCGGTGCCGTCGAAGCCGTCCCCGGCTCCGGAACCGCCGGATATCGTTTCGTAGTACTGGTGGCGTTCGTTGCCGAAGGTGAAGTTGTTCATCGTGCCCGGCGCACTCGCCATCACGCCAAGCGCGCCGTACAACGCGTTGGTCACGCAGGACGAGGTTTCCACGTTGCCCGAGACCACTGCCGCCGGATAGTGCGGATTGAGCATCGAGCCTTCAGGGATGATCACGTTCAAGGGCTTCAGGCAGCCGGCGTTGAGCGGGATGTCGTCGTCGACCAGCGTGCGGAACACGTACAGCACCGCAGCCATGCACACGGCGGACGGCGCGTTGAAGTTGTTTTGCAGCTGCGGCGAGGTGCCGGTGAAATCGATGTCGGCGCTGCGCGCGGCGCGGTCGACGCGGATCGCGACCTCGATCACCGCGCCGTTGTCGAGCCGGTAGGTGTAGCGCCCGTCCTTCAATGCGCTGATCACGCGCCGCACCGCTTCCTCGGCGTTGTCTTGCACGTGCCGCATGTAGGCGTGCACCACCTCGAGACCGAAGTGGTCGACCATCTTCAGCAGTTCATCCGCGCCCTTCTGGTTGGCGGCGATCTGTGCCTGCAGGTCCGCGAGGTTCTGCCGGATGTTGCGTGCCGGGTAGCGACCGGAGGACAGCAGGGCGACGGTTTCCTGCTCGAGGAGGCGGCCCGCGCGGACCAGCTGGAAGTTGTCGATCAGGACGCCTTCCTCCTCGACTATGGTGGAGTCGGGCGGCATCGAGCCGGGCGTGGTCCCGCCGATGTCGGCATGGTGGCCGCGCGAGGCGACATGGAACAGCACGTTCGCGCCCGCCCGGTCGAAGACCGGGGTGATCACGGTCACGTCAGGCAGGTGGGTGCCGCCGTGGTACGGGTCGTTGAGCATGAACACGTCGCCCGCGCGCATGGTCGCGCCGTTCTCGCGGATCACCGTCTTGATGCTCTCGCCCATCGAGCCGAGATGCACCGGGATGTGCGGCGCGTTCGCGATCAGGTTGCCGTGTGCGTCGAACAGCGCGCAGGAGAAGTCCAGCCTTTCCTTGATGTTGACCGAGAACGCGGTGTTCTGCAGGCGCAGGCCCATCTGCTCGGCAATGCTCATGAACAGGTTGTTGAATACTTCGAGCATCACCGGATCGGCCGATGTGCCGATCGCCTTGCGCGCCGGACGCGCCTCGACGCGTTCGAGCACGAGGTGGTTCAGCGGCGTGACCTCGGCATCCCAGCCCGGCTCGACCACGGTGGTGGCATTCTTCTCGGCGATGATGGCCGGGCCCGCAATGTGGTCGCCGGGGCGGATGTCGGCGCGCAGGTAGAGCGGCGCGTCGTGCCATCTGCCGCCGGAGAACATCCTGACCGTCGCGGCCGGCCCGAGCCGCCCCACGCGCTCGGGCAGCACTTCGGCATGCGCCGCCACGTCGTCGGCCACGCCGATGGCCTCGACCGACAGCGCCTCGATCACCAGGCCCTTGTCCTGCATCAGGAAGGAATAGCGCCGCTGGTAGGCCGCCTCGAAGCGCGCGGTCATGTCGGCGACGGAGCCGAACGGCACGACGATGGCCGAATCGGTGCCGCTGTAGCGCAGGTGCGCGCGCTCCACCACGCGGATGCGCGCCGCCTCCACGCCCTGGGCGAGCAGATCGGCGCGGGCGGCTTCGGCCAGCGCGTTCAGGTGCGCCTGCGCGGCCGGCATTGCCGCCTCGCCGAGCGGCGCTTCCAGCGCCTGTTCGCGCATCGCGGTCTGGTCTGCCAGGCCCATCCCATAGGCGGACAGCACGCCGGCCAGCGGATGCGCGAACACCCGCGTCATGCCGAGCGCGTCCGCGACCAGGCAGGCGTGCTGGCCGCCGGCGCCGCCGAAGGTGCAGAGCGTGTAGCCGGTCACGTCGTGACCGCGCTGTACGGAGATGAACTTGATCGCATTGGCCATGTTGCCGACCGCGACCTCGATGAAGCCCTCGGCCACTTCCTCGGGCGTGCGGCGCTGGCCGGTGGCGCGGAAGATGTCCTGCGCCAGCGCGGAAAATTTCTGCGCGACGATTTCGCGGTCGAGCGTCTGGTTGCCCATGTCGCCGAACACCGCCGGAAAATGGTTCGGCTGGATCTTGCCGAGCATGACATTGCAGTCGGTGACCGCGAGCGGGCCGCCGCGCCGGTAGCAGGCCGGTCCCGGACTTGCGCCCGCGCTGTCCGGGCCGACGCGAAAACGTGTACCGTCGAAGTGCAGCACGGAGCCGCCGCCCGCTGCGACGGTATGGATGCTCATCATCGGTGCGCGCAGACGCACTCCGGCGACCTGGGTGTCGAACTCGCGCTCGAATTCGCCGGCATAGTGGGAGACGTCGGTTGAGGTGCCGCCCATGTCGAAACCGATGATGCGATCGAAACCGGCGCTTTCGGCGGTGCGCGCCATGCCGACGATGCCGCCGGCCGGTCCGGAGAGGATCGCATCCTTGCCCTGGAAGCGGCGCGCATCGGTAAGCCCGCCGTTGCTCTGCATGAACAGCAGGCGCACGCCGCGCAGTTCCGATGCCACCTGGTCCACGTAGCGGCGCAGGATAGGGGACAGATAGGCGTCGACAACCGTGGTGTCGCCGCGCGAGACCAGCTTCATCAGCGGACTGACTTCGCTGGACACCGAAACTTGTGTGAAGCCGAGATCGCGGGCGATCGCGGCAATCGCCCGTTCATGCTCGGGATAGCGATAGCCGTGCATCAGCACGATCGCCACCGCCCGGTAGCCGTCCGTATGGCGCTGCTGCAGATCCTGCCGCACCCGTTCGGTATCGAGTGCGGCGACGACGCCTCCATGCGCATCGATGCGCTCATCGGCCTCGATCACGTCGCGGTACAGCAGTTCGGGCAGCACGACATGGCGGTCGAACAGGCGCGGGCGGTTCTGGTAGCCGATGCGCAGCGCGTCGCGGAAGCCTTTCGTGATCACCAGCAAGGTCGGGTCGCCCTTGCGTTCGAGCAGCGCATTCGTTGCGACCGTGGTGCCCATCTTCACCGACTCGATCAGTTGGGCCGGGATGGGTTCGCCGGAGCTCAGGCCGAGGATGTGGCGAATGCCGGCGACCGCCGCATCGGCATAGCGCGGATCCTCGGACAACAGCTTGTGGGTGAGCAGGCTGCCGTCCGGGCGGCGCGCGACGATGTCGGTGAAGGTGCCGCCGCGGTCGACCCAGAATTCCCAGCGGGCGCTCATAGCGTGCGCCACACTGCGAACAGCAGCAGCGTGTAAAAGGCGGCGACCACGTCGTCCCACATCACACCGAATCCGCCCTTCAGGCGGCGGTCGAACCAGCCGATCGGCGGCGGTTTGAGCATGTCGAAGAAGCGGAACCAGAGGAATGCCCAGATCTGCGTAGCCAGCCCGGCCGGCATGATGAAGAGCAGCACGATCCACATCGCGACGATCTCGTCCCACACCATGCTGCCATGGTCGGCGATGCCGAGGTCGCGGCCGGTCTTGTCGCAGGCCCAGATGCCCACTACGAAGGACACGACGATGATGATCGCCCAGTTCGCGGCGGTGAAGAACTCCGGCCAGCGTGCGGTGAGAACCACGAAGACCAGCCAGCCGAACAGCGTGCCGAAGGTGCCGGGCAGGGCCGGGGCCAGGCCGCTGCCGAAGCCCTGCGCGATCCAGTGGGCCGGATGGGCCAGCATGAAGCGGGAGTCCGGCTTGCGCAGCATCGTGCTTTGTTCGGGTGGATTCATGACGAGGCGAAATGGTCGAAGGAAGTGGTATCGAGGACGAGCGGGGCGCCGTTGCCGTCGGTCAGGCGCAGGCCCGGGCCGGATTCGATGCGGCCGATGCGCGTGACAACCGTCTCGCTCGCGCGGGCGGCGGCGAGGACGGCGTCGCGCCGGTCTGCGGGGGCGGTGAAGCACAGCTCGTAATCGTCGCCGCCTGCTAACGCGAAGCGCCGGCGCAGCTCGGGCTGCCGTGCGGCAAGGGCAGGGCCGGTCGGCAGCGCATCCG
>DATLGF010000432.1:0-5688 GCA_035540575.1 Noviherbaspirillum sp. | reverse complement strand
CGGGCACGGCGAGCAGGCGCGGCGCCTGCTGCAACGCAGCCTGCGCCTGCATCCGGATTCCGCGCATGCACACTTCATGCTGGCCCTGCTCAGTGAACGCGAACAGGACATCGGTGCGGCCGAAGACGCGCTGCGGCGCGCAGTTTATCTCGACCCGGATCATTACGAAGCGCTGTGCCATCTCGCGATGCTCAGCGAACGGCACGGCGACGCTGGCCGGGCGGCCCGGCTGCGCGACCGGGCCGCTCGGGTATACAGGCGGCGCGAGCTGAAAGGACACCGGCGATGAACGAGCACGGCATCGACGCATGCTGGAACCGGATCGGCGTGCACGGCGATCAGAGCTGCACGCGGTTGGCGGAGCACGGCCATTGCCGCCGCTGCGAGATCTTCGCCGATGCGGCGCGACGGGCGATGCATCGCGAGATACCTCCCGGCTACCGCCGGACCTGGGCCGCACAATTCGCCGTCCCGTCCTCGACGGTGGTACCGCAGGCTGGCAGGCGCCGCGCGATGCTGGTATTTCGACTCGCACAGGAATGGCTCGGCTTGCCTGCTGCGTCGGTGGAATGCGTGACCGAACCAGTAGAGGCGCTGCGCCTGCCGCACCGGCCCGGCCCGGTCCTGCTCGGCATCGCCGCCATTCGCAGCAAGCTCCATCCGTGCATGTCGCTGGCGGCCCTGCTCGGCATCGAGGGCGCGGCGCCCGCGCGCGGAGCCGGCTTGCGCGTGCACGCGTGCACGCTGCTGCTGCGCCTGGCTCGTGCGACAGTCGCGGTGCCGGTGCACGAGGTGCTTGGCGTGGTGCGCTTGAACGACGAGGATCTGGAGCCGCCGCCGACCTCGCTGGACCTGGACGCGCCGTCCTGCATCGTCGGCGTGTTCAGCCACGAGGACAAGCGCATCGGCTGTCTGGATGCCGACCTGCTCGCCCGCAACCTGGAACGGCAACTCCAATGAGCAGTGACGAAGAAGACGGCGGCGTCTCCCTGTCCGAGCTGTTCTGCGCGGAAGCGCAAGCGCAGGCGCGCGTGCTCGGGGACGGGCTGCTGCGGCTGGAACGGGAGGAGCCGGGCGCGGCTGCCATCGAGCCGCTGATGCGCGCCGCCCACTCGCTCAAGGGCGCCGCGCGTGTGCTGGACATGTCCGACATCGAGCAGCTCGCGCATGTGATGGAGGACTGTTTCCTCGCGGCCAGCCGCGGCAGCATGCGTCTGGAACGCGGCCGCGTCGACCGTTTGCTTGCGGCGGTCGACCTGATCGCCGAGATGGCGGCAGCCGGCGCGTCGCAGGTCGGCGCCTGGCTCGCGCGCAATCAGGGCCGCATCGCCGATGCCACGCTTGCGCTGCATGAGCTTGCGCACGCCGCTGACACAGTGCAAGCGCCGCCATCCCCTGCCCCGCCAAGCACCGCTAATCCACCTGCCCCGCCGGCTGTATCCGCCGCGGCCGATTCGGCTCTGCGCATCGATGCGCGTGCACTCGACCGCCTGCTTGCACTGGCCGGCGAAGCGCGCGTGGCGGGCAATGCGCTCGGCCCGCAGAAGGCGGCGCTGCAACGACTGCGCCAGCGTCAGCATGAAGCGTTCACGCTGCTCGATCACCTGCAACTGTCCGTCCGGACCAATGCGGCCGCAGAGCTGAAGAACCTGCGCGAGCGCATGGCGCCGCTGGAGCAGATGCTGGCGGAGCGGGTGGCCGAGCTTGAAGCATTCGAACGCCGGCTGCAGGGGCTTGCCTCAGGCCTGCTCGACGAGGTCCTTGCGCTGCGCATGCGTCCGTTCCGGGACGCCACGCAGGGTCTTGCGCGCATGGTGCGCGATCTGGCTCACACGCTGGGCAAGGAGGCGCGCCTGGAGATCGCCGGCGGCGACACACCGGTCGACCGCGATGTGCTCACCGGCATCGAGGCACCGCTGCAGCAGGCGCTGCGCAATGCGGTCGACCACGGCATCGAACTCCCCGCGCAGCGGCACGCGGCCGGCAAGCCGCAGGCAGGTTCCGTGCGGCTGGAGGCGCGCCACAGAGGCGGCATGCTTGAAGTGGTGGTCAGCGACGACGGCCAGGGCCTGGACCCGGAACGCATCCGTGAAGTCGTCGTGCAGCGCGGCCTGTGCGCGCTGCCGATGGCCGAAGCGATGAGCGAGGCGGAGCTGTACGACTTTCTGCTGCTGCCCGGTTTCAGCCTGAAGGAATCGGCGGGAACCATATCCGGCCGCGGGGTCGGGCTGGATGTCGTCGCCGACGCCGTGCGGCGGCTCGATGGCCGGCTGCGGCTGGCCAGCACGCCAGGCCGGGGATTCATGTTGCACATCGTGCTGCCGCTGTCGCGCTCGCTGATGCGCGCGCTGGTGTTTCGCGTGGCCGGCCAGCCGTTCGCGCTGCCGCTCGCCCACGTCCTGCGTGTTGCGCGGGTGCCGCGCGCGCAGGTGCACACGCTTGCCGAACGCGAGTTCTTCACGCTCGCGGGCCAGCATATCGACCTGATCGCTGCCGCGCCGCTGCTGGAAATCGGGGCGGCCGCCGCGCAAGAGCATGCGCTTGCGGTCCTGGTCATCGGCCAGGGCGGCCGGAAGTTCGGCCTGGTCGTCGATGCGATCGACGGCGAAGAGAGCGTGGCCGTGCAGCCGCTCGACGGCCTGTTCGGAAAGCTGCGCGACGTCGCAGGTGCCGCCGTGCTGGAAAACGGCACGCCGGCACTCGTGCTCGACCACGCGGACCTGATTCACAGCATCGAGCGGCTCGCGCAGGCCGCCGGCCTGCGCAACGTGCCCGGACCGGCCGTGCAGCGGCCCGCGCTTGCCAGGCGGATCCTGGTGGTCGACGACTCGCTTACCGTACGGGAAATGGAGCGCCGGCTGTTGCAATCGCGCGGCTATCAGGTCGAGGTGGCGGTGGATGGCATGGACGGCTGGAACGCCGTCAGGAGCGGCGATTTCGACCTGGTGATAACCGATGTGGACATGCCGCGTCTGGACGGCATCGAGCTCGTGAGCCGGATCAAGAAGGACGAACGACTGCGCAACCTGCCGGTGATGATCGTCTCATACAAGGACCGCGCGGAGGACAGGATGCGCGGCGTCGAAGCCGGCGCCGATTACTACCTGGCAAAGGGCAGCTTCCATGACGAGACCCTGCTGGATGCGGTGGCCGACCTGATTGGAGACAGCGCAGAGTGAGAATCGGAATCGTCAACGATGTCGCCCTGATTGCCGAAGCCCTGCGCCGCCTGATCGTCAACACGCGAGAACATGAAGTCATCTGGGTTGCCCACGGCGGCCTGCAGGCCCTGCGCTTGTGCGCGGAACAGCGCCCGGACCTGGTGCTGATGGACCTCATCATGCCGGACATCGACGGCGCCGAAGCCACGCGGCGCATCATGACCGAGGCGCCCTGCCCGATCCTGATCGTCACCGCCTCGCCCGACGAGAACACCAATCTCGTGTTCCGTGCGATGGGCGCAGGCGCGCTCGACGTGGTCGCCACGCCGGTGATCAGCGGCCGCGCCGGCGGCGATGGCGCGCTGCTGGCGAAGATCCGCACGATCGGCAAACTCAACGGCGCCCTCGTCGCGCCAGTCACGCCGAGCCCGCGCCCGCTCGCGCCGCGCGTGCTGCCGGCAACGGCCGGCGTCAGCACGCTGGTGGCCATCGGCGCGTCCACCGGAGGTCCGCACGCGCTTGCGCAGATCTTCGCGCGCTGGAAGCCGCCCGCGCACTGCTGCACGGTGATCGTGCAGCACATCGACGAAGGCTTTGCCGACAGCTTCGCGCACTGGCTGGCCGAGCAGATTCGTCACCCGGTTGCCGCAATCCGCGACGGCGCCGCCCTTGCCCCCGGCGCGATCCTGCTGGCAAGAACCAACGACCATCTGACGCTCAGCGCCGAGCACCGGCTGCGCTACAGCGTCGAACCATCCGGCTATCCGTATCGTCCGTCCGTCGATGTGTTCCTGCGCGCGGTCGCGCTGCACTGGCGCAAGCCGGCAATCGGCGTGCTGCTGACCGGAATGGGACGCGACGGCGCGCACGGCCTGCTGGCGATGCGCATGGCGGGCAAGACCACCATCGCCCAGGACCGTGCCAGCAGCGCGGTGTTCGGCATGCCGCGTGCGGCAGCGGAACTGGGCGCGGCGCAGGAGATCGCGGCACCGGAAGCCATCGCGCGTCTGCTTGCGGAGCGGGTGTGATGTAAACGAGCCTTTGCGGTACGTCGCTGTAGCCCGGCGTTCACCGGGACGAACTTTGCTGGGATTTCATCCCAGCCTACCTCCTCCGCAGCACCATAGCACCGTAGGCTGGGATGCAATCCCAGCACAGCACCATGCCGCGCCAGCGTCCTTCGCACCACCACCGCTACAGCTCAATCAGCACACCGTCCGAACGAATCAGCCCCCCGTACATCCGCATGCCCGGGAAGATCGGCGCCAGCGCCCGCAGATACCGTTCGACCTGCTGCGCATACGCGCTCCGTTCGCTGTCGAGCACGTCGCGCTTGTAGTCGAGCACCCACAGTGCGTCGTCGCTCACGACAAGCCGGTCCATGCGCAGCAGCATGCCGTCAACCACCACTTCAAGCTCGTTGTGTGCGCGAGTGAAGTGCGCGGGATTGAAGAAGCGTTCGAGCGCCGGCGCGCCGAGTATGCATTCGGCCTGCGCGCGCACCTTCTGCGCAAGCTCGCGACCGCAGCCGATCCAGCGCCCGATCTCCGCCACCGACGGCACGGCCGGCGGCCAGGTCCCGTCCTGCGTCAGGCGTTCGAGCAGCGCATGCAGTGCAACGCCCTCCTCGATCGCGGCGCTGGAAACCTGGGTCGGCACCACCGCCGCCGGAGCCGGCAGCGGCGCCGGGTCGAACAGCATCAGCGAGAACGCTTCTCCCGTCTGCGCAGCGGCCAGCACCGGCTCGGGCAGCGTTTCCGGATCCAGCACCGGCACGCCCGCCATCCGCGCATACCAGCTGTTGTCCTTGGTGCCGTCGTCGGACTTCGCGTTCGCCACGCCGGTCAGCAGCAGCACGTCCCGCGCACGGGTGATCGCCACGTACAGCAGGTTCCAGTCCTCCTGCGCGGCGTAGCCTTCCTCGGCCGCGAACAGCGCATCGCGCGCGGCCCCGCGCTCGGAAGTACGGCCGAAGCAGGAGAAGTGCGTGGGACCGTCCGCATCCTGCGGCCAGTCGCACAGGATGCCGCAGTCCTCGCGCGCGGGATCGCTGTGGTTCGCATCGAGCAGCGCGACGATCGGCGCTTCCAGGCCCTTGGCGCTGTGAATCGTGAGGATGCGCACCGCATCGGCCGCCGCATCGATGCTGGCTTCGTCCGGCGCCGCATTCTCCGTGCCGTTGCGCAGCAGGCGCAGCTGCTCGATGAAGCGCGGCAGGCTCGGATAGCGCCCCGAATCGAGTTCCAGCGCCAGCTCCATGAATGCTTCCAGGTTGCCCAGCACCTGCGCGCGCCGCGCGGGATGCGCGGCCGCCGCATAACGCGCCACCAGGTCGCCCTCGTGCATCACCATGTCAAGCAGATCGTGCACTGGCAGACGCGGCGCCGCTTCCAGCCACTGCGCCAGCAGCCGTGCCGCACGCGCGAGCGCAGGCGACGCCGTCTCACCCGCGGCCAGCAGGCGCAGCCACCAATTGCGCTCGCCGCGGCCGGCCAGCGCGATCAGGTCGTCGTCGGACGCGCCGACG
>DATLGF010000431.1:0-5308 GCA_035540575.1 Noviherbaspirillum sp. | reverse complement strand
GGGCGTGAGCAGCGAGAGCGCGTCGCGCAGAGATGAGATGGGACGGTATTCCTTCATGCAACTCCGTGGAAATGCGGGTGGTCCTTTCAGTACGCGTTCTTTCCGGTCCAGCCCTTGAATGCGGTCCAGACGATGATGCGGATGTCCATCCAGAGCGACCAGTTCTGGATGTAATCGAGGTCGAACTGCACCCGCGCGGCCATCTTGTCGACCGTGTCCGTCTCGCCGCGGTAGCCGTGGATCTGCGCCCATCCGGTAATGCCGGGCTTGACGCGGTGGCGCAGCATGTACATCTCGAGCAGGTCCTTGTACATCTCGTTGTGTTCGATCGCATGGGGGCGCGGGCCAACCACCGACATGTCGCCCATCAGCACGTTGAAGAACTGCGGCAGCTCGTCCAGGCTGGTGCGGCGCAGGAAGGCCCCGATCGGCGTGATGCGCGGATCGTTGCGGGTGGCCTGCGTGACGCGCTTGTCTTCCTTGTGCACCTTCATCGTGCGGAACTTGTAGACGTTGAACGGGCGGCCGTTCAGGCCCAGGCGCGGCTGCTTGAAGAAAACCGGGCCCGGCGAGCTCGCCTTGATCAGGATCGCCAGCACGAAGAACAGTGGAATCAGCATGACCAGCGCGCAGGCGGCGAACACCTTGTCGAAGATATCCTTGGACACGCCGGACACGCCGCTTGAAATCGGCTGGTTCAGGTCGACCACCGGGAGGCCGAGGAAATTGTCCATCCGGTGCGACAGCAGCTGCAGGCCAAGCACGTCCGGCACCCAGCGGATGTCGACCAGCGTATTGCGCATCACGTACTGCAACTCCTGCAGCTTGGCCGAGTCCGCCAGGGGCAGGGTGATCCAGATTTCGTGGATGTGATTGGCTTCGACGTAGTCGTGCAGGTCTTCCAGGTTCTCCAGCCTCCTGATGGACGGGTCCTTCAGCTGTTGCGCGTCGATGCAATCGGCATGGACTGCCTTGACCTCGTAGCCGGTCCAGTCCTGCTGCAGCGCACGCCGGTGCATCTCCTGTCCGGTGCTGCCGTAACCGACGATCACCACGCGCTTGTTGTTCATGCCCTTCATGCGCAGATAGCGCAATGCGTAGTAGACGCCGACGCGGTACACCACCAGCAGCGTAATGCCGGTCGCGTACCAGTAGAACATCCACATACGCGAGGCGAGGCCGACGTGGTGGATCAGGTAGCTGAAGAACAGCCCGAGCAGCAGTACCACCGCCCAGGCGCCGGCCAGGCGCAGGAACAGGTCGGACAGCGAGCGGCCGCGCCAGGACGTGTAGAGATCGAACTGGGGGAACAGCAGGAACGCGAGCGCGCTGCAGGTATGCAGCAGGACCAGGTGGATCGGCGGGGCCTCGGAGATCGGCATCTGGAAATGGGCGATCGCGGCCAGCAACCCGGCGACCTGCAGGACCAGCACGTCCATCACGCGAACCGAGAATTCCAGGCGGGAAGAGTTGGTGATGATCAGATCGCGCATGTGTCTTCTTCGTTTTTGCTTCGATACGGCACCGGTTCGGGGAGAACAGGTGTTGTCTTTGAAGCAATGGTACCGACTGTGGCGCGCGCCGCATCCCTAACTGTTCGATGCTTGCGACGTCTCAATCGGCCCGTTGTGAGGTCGCAATCGCCGCGTTGTGCAAGCTCAAGCGCTGCCCGGCGCGCGGGCAGAATACGGCTTCAGATCAAGCCGTTACCGGCTTCTTGTAGCGGGCCGCGATGCGCTATCATTCCCGCCATGACGATTCAAGATGACCAAGCGACAGCATTCGAACTGATCGGAGGGGAGGACAGGCTGCGCGAACTGGTCGACCGCTTCTATGACCTGATGGAACTGGAGCCCGGGTTCGCGGCGCTGCGCGCGATGCATCCGCCGCGCCTGGAGGATTCGCGCGACAAGCTGTTCTGGTTCCTGTGCGGCTGGACGGGCGGGCCCAACCACTACATCGAACGCTTCGGCCATCCGCGCCTGCGCGCGCGCCATCTTCCCTTTTCGATCGCTTCCGCGGAGCGCGACCAGTGGCTGCGCTGCATGGCACTGGCCATGCAGGACATCGGCCTGTCCGAGCCGCTGCAGGAGCGCCTGATGCACGCCTTTTTCCAGACGGCCGACTGGATGCGCAACACGGCCGGCTGAGCCCATCCCACTGATTTCGACATGACCGCTTTTGAACTGATCCTCCTGCTGCTGCTGGGCGCGGTGCTCGTGCTGCAGCTTGTCTCCCTGTTTCGCGCCCGCGCGGCGGATGTGAACGACGCGCTGCTGCGTCTGCAGAACGACATGCAGCGCCAGCAGCAGGCGGCAGACGGCCAGGCGCGCGAGCTGCGCGGCGAGGTGCACGCCAGCGCCCAGGGCACGCGGCAGGAACTCGGCGCGAACTTCGCCCAGTTCCAGCAAGCCCTGACAGCCCAGCTCACCAGCGTCGCCACGCTGCAGAACAAGCAGATCGACTCCTTCGCCCAGCAGCTCGCGCAGTGGAACGGCTCCAGCTCCCAGCAGCTCGATGCGATGCGCCAGGCGATCGCCAGCCAGGCCCAGGCCGGCCGCGAAGAGCAGGCAGCCGCGCTCAAGCGTTTCGGGGATACCCTCAACCAGGCGCTGGGCAGCCTGACCGAATCGAATGCGCAGCGCATGGCCGAGGTGCGCGCGACGCTGGAAACCAAGATCCGCGAACTGCAGACCGACAATGCCGCGCGGCTCGAGGAGATGCGCCGCACCGTCGATGAAAAGCTGCACGCCACGCTCGAGCAGCGCCTCGGCGAGTCGTTCAAACTCGTGTCGGACCGGCTGGAGAAGGTGCACCAGGGGCTGGGCGAGATGCAGCAGCTCGCGGTTGGCGTCGGCGACTTGAAACGCGTGCTGACCAATGTCAAGACGCGCGGCACCTGGGGCGAAGTCCAGCTCGGCATGCTGCTCGAGCAGGTGCTCACGCCGGACCAGTACACGAAGAACGTGGAAACCGTTCCGGGGTCCGGCGAGCGGGTCGAGTTCGCCGTGCGCCTGCCCGGCCAGGAAGCCAGCGAACGGCCGGTCTGGATGCCGATCGACGCCAAGTTCCCAAAGGAGCAGTACGAACGCCTGGTTGAGGCAGCCGAACTGGCCGATGCCGAAGGCGTCGCGCAGGCCGGTCGCGAGCTGGAGCGCGCGGTGCGCGTCGAAGCCAAGACCATCTCGGAAAAGTATCTGTCGCCGCCGCTGACGACAGACTTCGCGATCCTGTTCCTGCCCACCGAGGGCCTGTACGCCGAGGTGATGCGCCGTCCCGGCCTGGCCGACGAACTGCAGCGCAACTGCCGCGTGGCCATTGCCGGTCCGTCCACGCTGTCGGCCCTGCTCAACAGCCTTCAGATGGGTTTCCGTACACTGGCGCTGGAAAAGCGCTCGTCCGAAGTCTGGCAGGTGCTCGGCGCGGTGAAGACCGAGTTCGGCAAGTTCGGCGAGGTGCTGGCCACGACCAAGGCCACGCTCGAGCGTGCGGCGCGCAATATCGAGCAGGCGGAAACGCGCACGCGCCAGATGTCGCGCAAGCTCAAGTCCGTCGAAGCGCTGCCGGCGGAGTCGGCGAAGATGCTGCTGGGGACCGATGGCGTCGACACGGCCGATGAATGACGCGTACCCGGATAAAGTTGAACGGCGGCGGCACGCGCCCCCTCATGCGCGTGCCTGAGTTTCAGCAGCGAGACCCTATGCCATGGAAATCGCACTTCTGATCGGCCTCATCCTCCTCAACGGCGGCTTCGCGATGTCCGAGATCGCGCTCGTCACCGCCCGCCGCGCGCGGCTGCAGCGCTTGGCCGAATCCGGTGACGCCTCGGCGCTGGCCGCCATTCGCCTCGGCGAGGACCCGAACCAGTTTCTCTCGACGGTGCAGGTCGGCATCACCTCAATCGGCATCCTGAACGGCATCATCGGCCAGGCTGTGCTTGCCCAGCCGATCGCCCAGTGGCTGCAGCGCGGCGGCCTGCAGAGCCCGTTCGCGGACTATCTTGCAACCGGCCTGGTCGTCGTCACCATCACCTACGTCACCATCGTGCTGGGCGAACTCGTGCCTAAGCGGCTCGGCCAGATCAGCCCGGAGGCGATCGCGCGACTGGTTGCGCGTCCGATGATTTTGCTGGCCAGCGCCACGCGACCGTTTGTGCGCTTGCTTGCCGCGTCGACGCAGATCGTGCTGCGCAGCTTCGGCGTGTCCGAGCGCGCCGAGCCTACCGTTACCCAGGAAGAGATCAACCTCGTCCTCGCTGAGGGATCGAGCGCCGGCGTCATCGAACAGCACGAGCACCAGATGGTGCGTAACGTGTTCCGTCTCGACGACCGCCAGATCGCCTCGCTGATGGTGCCCAGAAGCGATGTCGTGTATCTCGACGTCAACGAGCCGCTGGAAGTGAACCTGAAGCGCTTCGAGGAAAGCGAGCATTCGCGCTTTCCGGTCGTGCGCGGCGGCTGGAACGAGGTGCTCGGTTTCGTCAATGCGCGCCAGTTGCTGCTGCAAATGCTGCGTGGCGAGAAGCTGAACCTGACGGACAGCCTGCTGCCGGCCGTGTTCGTGCCCGAGTCGCTGACCGGCATGGAGCTGCTGGAGAACTTCCGCAATTCCGGCGTGCAGCTCGCGTTCATCATCGACGAGTACGGCGAAGTCCAGGGCATCGTCACGCCACAGGACGTGATGGAAGCGATCACCGGGGAATTCAAGACGCACCGCGTCGAAGACGCCTGGGCGGTGCAGCGCGAAGACGGCTCCTGGCTGCTCGACGGACTTATTCCGGTCCCCGAGCTGAAGGACCGCCTCGGGCTGCACGGCGTGCCGGAGGAAGAGCGCGGACGCTACAACACGCTTTCGGGAATGCTGATGCTGCTGCTGGGCCGCCTGCCGGTCACCGGCGACCGCTGCGATTGGGAGAACTGGAATTTTGAAATCGTCGATCTGGATGGCAAGCGCATCGACAAGGTGCTGGCCACGGCCAAGCCTGTGGCGCCGCCGGAGAGGATAGAGCCGATCGCCGGCTGATCGCCGCAAGCGGGGTCAGGGCTTCTCAGTCCAGCAGCACCACTTCCACCGGCTCGCCGGCCGCCACCTCGCCGCGTTCCGGCGCCAGCACGACGATGCAGTTCGCCTGGGCCATCGAGCTCAGGATGCCCGAGCCCTGCGCGCCGGTCAGGCGCACCTGCAATCCGCTTTCCAAGTCGCCGGACAGCACGCCGCGCAGGAACTCGGTGCGCCCGGGTTTCCTGCGGATCGTGTTTTGCAGGATTGCGCGCAGGCGCGGCTCCTTCCAGCCGGCCGCGCCCTGCAG
>DATLGF010000430.1:0-3626 GCA_035540575.1 Noviherbaspirillum sp. | reverse complement strand
TTGCATAGCCATCCCGCGCGCGCAGCAGCAGCCGCCGCAATATGCACACCGCGAACAGGGACCACAGGCAGGCAAGCTCGACCACCATGCTCGCGTCGACAAAGGCCTGCACGCCGGCGCCCACGCTCGGCGACTGCAGCAAGGCCGCGCAGAACACGGCCGCGTTCACCACGAGCAGGATGCGGAATACCACGCCGATGTTGCAGCAATCGGGCACGACGAGGGCGGCGGACGGGGTGCGGGCGGGCATCGGGAGGTTGGGTGTTCGGCAGGTCGGTAGGTATAATTCGGTCTTCCTCAGGATGCTCGATATGACAGCACAACTTTCCAAGAAAAGCGAGGCATGGTCGGCCCGCTTTTCCGAACCCGTCTCCGACCTCGTCAAACGCTACACCGCCTCCGTCTTCTTCGACAAGCGCCTTGCGGACGCCGACATCGCCGGCTCGCTCGCCCATGCGGAAATGCTGGCGCACCAGGGCATCATCAGCGCCCAGGACTATGCAGACATCCAGCGCGGCATGGCGCAGATCCAGAGCGAAATCGCCGAAGGCAGGTTCGAATGGCTGCTCGACCTGGAAGACGTGCACCTGAACATTGAAAAACGGCTGACCGAGCTGGTCGGTGACGCCGGCAAGCGCCTGCACACCGGCCGTTCTCGCAACGACCAGGTCGCCACCGACATCCGCCTCTATCTGCGCGGCGCCATCGACGATATCCTCGGCCTGCTGCGCGAGCTGCGCATCGCCCTGCTCGACCTGGCCGAACGGCACGCCGAAACGATTCTTCCCGGCTTCACACACCTGCAGGTAGCGCAGCCGATCACCTTCGGCCACCACATGCTGGCCTATGTTGAAATGTTTTCACGTGACGCTGAACGCATGGCCGACTGCCGCAAGCGCGTCAACCGCCTTCCTCTCGGCGCCGCGGCGCTGGCCGGCACCACCTTCCCGATCGATCGCGAACGGGTGGCCAGGACGCTGGGCTTCGACGACGTCTGCCACAACTCGCTCGACGCCGTCTCGGACCGGGATTTTGCAATCGAATTCTGCGCCGCCGCCGCGCTGGTGATGACGCACGTCTCCCGGATGTCGGAAGAGTTGATCATCTGGATCAGCCCGCGCGTCGGCTTCATCGACATCGCGGATCGCTTCTGCACCGGTTCGTCGATCATGCCGCAGAAAAAGAATCCTGATGTACCCGAACTGGCGCGCGGCAAGACCGGGCGGGTAAACGGTCACCTGATCGGCCTGCTGACACTGATGAAGGGCCAGCCGCTTGCCTACAACAAGGACAACCAGGAAGACAAGGAACCGCTGTTCGACACGGTGGACACCGTGATCGATACGCTGCGCATCTTCGCCGACATGTCGCGCGGCATCACCGTCAAGCCGGATGCGATGCGCGCTGCCGCGCTGCAAGGTTTTGCCACCGCCACCGACCTGGCCGACTATCTGGTGAAGAAGGGCCTGCCTTTCCGCGACGCCCACGAGGCGGTTGCTCATGCGGTACGTGCCTGCGAGCAGCGGGGCTGCGACCTGGCAGACTTGAGCCTGGACGAGCTGCGCGGCTTCTCGGACCTGATCGAAGCGGATGTCTATACCGTGCTGACGCCGGAAGGCTCGGTCGCTTCGCGCAACCATGTCGGCGGCACCGCGCCGCAGCAGGTACGCGCGGCGATCGCCCGCCAGCGCGCACTGCTCGCCTAGTGCCCGGACAGCGTCGACCCGCCGGCCCGAACTACGTGTTTATACGTAGCGATGCATGAAAATTTTCGCCTGCGTCCGTAAGGAAATACGTAGTTTTACCGGCCTGCGGTTCCGACCGCCGGGGACGTTCCCGCAAAGGTTCGCGAGAACAATGAAATGACATATACTGCCGCGAGTCTTGCCCCTACATAAAGAGCCGCTTTCGCATACAAGAACAGCAGGCGACCGGCTCATAAGAATTCATCACAATCAGGAGACAGTCATCATGTCTTTTTTCCTCGCGCTCGCGCGAATCATTGACACAATCAATGAAAAGATAGGCCTGACCATCAGCTGGGCCCTCCTCGTGGCAGTTATCATCTGCGCCGGCAATGCCATCATGCGTTACTCATTCAGCATGAGCTCGAACGCATGGCTGGAAATCCAGTGGTACTTGTATTCGGCGGTGTTTCTTATTGCGGCTTCCTATACGTTGCGTCGCAACGAGCACGTGCGCATCGACGTCGTCGCGGGCAGGTTTTCGAAGCGCACGCAAATCTGGATCGACGCCTTCGGCTTCCTGTTCTTCCTGCTGCCGGTCACGATCCTCACTCTCTATTATTCGATCCCCTACACCATTCTCTCCATCGAAGGCCGGGAAATGTCGAGCAATGCAGGCGGCCTGATCGTCTGGCCCGCCAAGATCCTGATCCCGATCGGCTTCACCCTTCTCGCGCTGCAGGGCATCTCCGAATTCATCAAGCGTGTCGGCTACCTGATGGGCAGGGTCGACGCCAGCGAATTCGAGAAGCAAGGCCCGTCCCCGGTCGAGCAGCTGGCCGGCGCTCACGAGACCAAAGAATAATCAAGAATCGGAGAAGAGAATGTCGGAGTTCCTTATCGCGAACATGGCCCCGCTCATGTTCGGCGCACTGATCGTGTTCCTGCTATCGGGCTTTCCGATTGCGTTTTCCCTCGCCGCCAACGGCCTGTTTTTCGGTTTTCTCGGAATCGAACTCGGATTGCTGCAGCCTGCCCTCCTGCAGGCGCTGCCGAATCGCCTGTTCGGCATCATGGGCAACGACACCCTGCTGGCGATTCCTTTCTTCACGCTGATGGGCCTGATCCTCGAGCGCTCCGGCATGGCAGAAGACCTGCTCGACACTATCGGCCAGCTGTTCGGCACGCTGCGCGGCGGGGTGGCCTACGCGGTGGTGTTTGTCGGCGCCCTGCTGGCCGCGACCACCGGGGTTGTGGCCGCCTCGGTGATTTCGATGGGACTGATCTCGCTGCCGGTCATGCTGCGCTATGGCTACGACAAGCGAATCGCGACAGGCGTCATCGCCGCATCCGGCACGCTCGCCCAGATCGTGCCGCCGTCGCTGGTGCTGATCGTGATGGCTGACCAGCTCGGCCGCTCGGTCGGCGACATGTACCGCGCAGCGCTGTTCCCTGCCCTGCTGCTGGTAGCGCTGTACGCCGGCTACATCCTCTCCGTGTCGATCTTCAAGCCGAAGGCCGTTCCGGCGCTGCCGCCGGAAGCTCGCAATCTGCGCGAGCCGGATGGAAGCAGCGGCGTGATTTCCCTGCTGGTGCTGCTTGCCGTCACCGTGGCGACCTACTACGGCTTCACAGCGTGGTATGGCGAGACCAACCAGACCCCGGTGTTTGCCGGCGGCGCCGCGGTGGCCGTGGCACTCGTCGCGGCGACGGTCAACCGCTTCTTCAAGATCGGCCTGTTGTCCCGCATGGCCGAGAAGGTCGTGTTCGTGATGATCCCGCCGCTCGCGCTGATCTTCCTGGTCCTGGGCACGATCTTCCTCGGCATCGCCACGCCGACCGAAGGCGGCGGCATGGGGGCTGCGGGCGCGATCATCCTGGCCGCGCTCAATCGCCGCCTCACGTTCAGCCTGCTGAAGCAGGCAATGGACTCGACCAGCC
>DATLGF010000429.1:0-3996 GCA_035540575.1 Noviherbaspirillum sp. | reverse complement strand
GAAGAGCAGCAGCAATGCCGCCGCGAGGACCAGCCCGGCGCTCCAGGCCGAGGCGTTGCGGCCGCTGCGTTCGGCCACCACCGGCAACCAGCATGCGGCGAATGGCAGCAGGACTATCAGGGCAAGCGTGGAAAACAAGCGCACTCCATATAGTTATCGTTGAACGGAACGGCGGGCGGCCGTCGGCCGCCTTGCAGCCGCCTGGGCCGCTGGTTGAACGGCGGATGGGTTGGCAGGGAACAAGCCCTTGCATCTTTCACACTATCGAAGCGCGCCGGATGTTTCGTCACCGCCAATTTTGCGCCCGCCATTGTATCCGAGTGATACTGGCGCGCCTATACCGGTTGGCAGCATTTCGACCCGAATAGGTGCAAATACGTACGGATCGGCGCACGAGCAGGGCGAAGCTGATCATGCGCAAGCGTGAGCCCGCCTGATGCAATGTCCAGAGTTCTTGTTGTCTAACGGATCAGCCCTATCATGAGTACTGCGTCGCCTGATCGCGCGAACCGCACGGAGAAAGCCATCATCCGTTCCCGCCCCGCCCTCTTCCTGCTGTATCTGCTGCTCGTGCTGGCATGGGTGCACGCGCCTGCCCGGGCCGCGCCTGCACCGGTGGCGCTGCTCACGGTCTCGGGCGCGATCGGTCCGGCGAGCGCGGACTACATCAGCCGCGGCATCGCGCGCGCCGAACGCGAAGGCGCCCAGCTCGTGGTGCTGCAGATGGACACGCCGGGCGGACTGGATCTCTCGATGCGCACCATCATCAAGGCCATCCTGGCCGCCCAGGTTCCGGTCGCCACCTTCGTCGGCCCGCAGGGCGCACGCGCCGCAAGCGCCGGCACTTATATCCTTTATGCAAGCCATGTCGCCGCGATGGCGCCCGGCACCAATCTCGGGGCCGCCACGCCGGTCGCGGTCGGCGGCGGAGAGCAGCCGGAGCGCCCGCAGCGCGAACCCCAGCCGGAAAAGGATGCGCCGGCGCCGCGCACCAAGGGCGAGCCGGCCGGCGAACCCACCACTTCTCCGAGCACACGCAAGCAGGTCAACGACGCGGCCGCCTACATCCGCGGCCTTGCGCAGATGCGGGGGCGCAACATGGAATGGGCCGAGCGGGCGGTGCGCGAAGCCGTCAGCCTGTCCGCCGAGGAGGCCGTCAAGCAGAACGTGGTGGACCTGGTTGCGCGCGATGTGAACGATCTGCTGAGCCAACTCGACGGCAGGACGATCAACGTCGCCGGACAGGACCGGACGCTGGAGACCGCGAACGCGCAGGTCGACAGCTACGAGCCGGACTGGCGCGTGCGCTTTCTTGGCGTCATAACCGATCCGAGCATCGCCCTGCTTCTGATGACCATCGGCATGTACGGGCTGATTCTCGAATTCAGCAATCCGGGCGTCGGCGTGCCGGGTGTGCTCGGCGCGATCTCGCTGCTGCTCGCGCTTTACGCGCTGCAGCTGCTGCCGGTGAACTACGCGGGGGTGGCGCTGATCCTGCTTGGGCTGGGCTTCATGATCGCTGAGGCCTTCGTTCCGAGTTTCGGGATACTCGGGCTGGGCGGCATCGCGGCTTTCGTGACAGGCGCGGTGATTCTGATCGACACCGAGGTGCCGGGCTACGGGATTCCGCTCGCGCTGATCCTCACGATCGCCATCTTCTGCGCGCTGCTGGTGATCCTGACGGTGACAGTCATGCTCAAGACCCGCAGGCGTCCAACCGTCACCGGCCAGGGCGGCTTGATCGGCAGCATCGCCGAAGTGATCGACCCGACCCCCGACCACGGCTGGGTCACGCTGCACGGGGAAACCTGGCGAGCGCACAGCGAAGCACCGCTGCGGCGCGAACAGAAGGTCCGGGTGACCGGACGCGACGGGCTGGTGCTGGAAGTGGCACCGATCGACCAAGACAAAAAAGGAGAATAAGCATGTTCGGTTTCGGATTGGGCGGCATCCTCATCCTCGTCCTGGCGCTGCTCGCTTCCGCCGTTCGAGTCCTGCGGGAATACGAACGCGGCGTGGTGTTCCAGCTCGGCCGCTTCTGGGCGGTGAAAGGGCCCGGCCTGATCATCGTGATCCCGGTGCTGCAGCAGATGGTGCGCGTGGACCTGCGAACCATAGTGCTCGACGTGCCGACCCAGGACGTGATCTCGCGCGACAACGTCTCGGTGAAGGTGAACGCCGTGCTGTACTTCCGCGTGGTCGATCCGGAAAAGGCGATCATCCAGGTCGAAAATTTCTTCGAGGCGACCAGCCAGCTCGCGCAGACTACCTTGCGCGCGATCCTCGGCAAGCATGAACTCGATGACATGCTGTCCGAGCGCGAGCAACTGAACTTCGATATCCAGCAGGTGCTCGACGCGCAGACCGACGGCTGGGGGATCAAGGTCATCAACGTCGAGATCAAGCACGTGGACCTGGACGAGTCGATGGTGCGGGCGATTGCCCGTCAGGCCGAGGCCGAGCGCGAACGGCGCGCGAAGGTGATTCACGCCGAAGGCGAATTGCAGGCGTCGGAAAAGCTGCAGCAGGCGGCCCAGGTGCTGGCGGTGCAGCCGGGTGCGATGCAGCTGCGCTATCTGCAGACGCTGAGCACGATTGCGGGCGACAAGAATTCGACGATCGTGTTTCCGGTTCCGATGGAACTCGTAGCGCAGATCTCCTCGCTCGCGCAGTCGCTGGCGGAAAAGGAAAATACCTAAGCGCCGAGGGTCAGCGCGCGCAGGTGCGCAGCCCTGCGAACAGCGTATCGTCCTCCGGCCACCTGAACGCGCGCAACTTCGGCGAGCGCATCCGTACCGACGTCGCGAAGGACGCCCCGCGCAATACCTGGTGCTTGCCGAAGTAGGGTTCGGAATAGCCGCGCCATGCATCCGGCGAAAAGCCGGGGTAAGGCTCGAACGGCGAGCAGGTCCACTCCCACAGGTCACCCCAGTGCAGCGCAGGGTGTGCGGTCAGCGCAGCGTATTCCCACTCCGCCTCGGTCGGCAGGCGGCGGCCGGCCCACATGCAATAGGCCTGGGCCTCGAACAGGTTCAGATGACGTACCGGGTCGTGCGCGCGCAGCGCGACCATGCGGCCGAAACGCTGGGCGCGCCAGTGCCTGCCGTCGCGACGCCAGTCGCGCGGGGCGTAGCGGCCGTGCGAGACCAGCCACGCGCGCCCGGCGGTGCTCCAGTACCGCGACTCCTGGTAGCCGCCGTCGCCTACAAATTCCGCAAACTGGGCATTGGACACCAGGGTCGAATCCATCGTGAAAGGAGCAACGTAGCACTCGTGCGCCCATTTCTCGTTGTCGAATACGAAGCCGCTGCCGGGCTCGCTGCCCAAGCGGATGGTGCCGCCCGCAAAACGGATCTCCCCCTGCGCCCATGGAAGCGCCTTCCGTTCAGCCAGCTCCGGCGGCAACGCCAGGTCGAGCAGCTGATAGGCCTGCATCCAGCGCTCGCCCCACATGTCTTCGTAGGCCAGGGCCAGGCGATAGGGGTAGAGATCCTTGTCTTCCTTGCCTGCGCGCGAGAGCCGGTCGATCACGCGATCCTGCACCTCCCGGCAATAAGTTTTCAATGCGCCGACGCTGGGCAGATCGAGCGGTGCCCCCTGCCGGGGCAGCGTGTTGGGGTCGAACCAGTCGTCGCCGCGCGACAGCATGGACGCGCGCTGGGCGGCCGCCGGCTCGCTCGATTGGGCGCCGCGCAGCACATACCATTCCGCAAACCAGGCGATATGCCCGAGTTCCCACAACGGCGAGCTCGCCTCCGCGGCGAGCGAGGAGCGGGCCGGATTCTGGTAACCCGCCTGCACGAAACCCTCGAACAGCAGCAGCGTGCGCTCGCGCGCGTCGCGCAGGGCGCGGGCGAGTTCGTCGGGGGTGGCGGTACGAAAGGAAGTGTTCATCGAAGAGCGCATTATCGCCGCTGCCGAACGACGAGGCCAGCGGTCGGCACATGCACTACGGCAAGGAGGCGCAGCGCAGCGTGCAGCCCTGTGTCGGAAATG
>DATLGF010000428.1:0-6088 GCA_035540575.1 Noviherbaspirillum sp. | reverse complement strand
GGTATCCGCTGCTGGTCGATGCAGAAAACTGGATGTCGCATCCGGGTGCCGGCGAGGCGATCCTGAATATCTTCCGGCATCCGAAAACGCCGCAGAACTTCGTCATATTGTCGGGCGATGTGCACTATTCATTCGTCTACGACGTCGCGCTGCGTGGACGCGGACACGGGCGCGAGCCGGACATCTGGCAGATCTGCAACAGCGGCCTGCGCAATGAATTCCCGCCGCGCCTTCTCGACGTGCTGGATCGGGCCAACCGCTGGCTGTACTCTCCGCGCTCGCCGCTGAACTGGCTGACCCGGCGCAGGCATATGCGCGTCACGCCGCGCAAGCCCGAGGGCATACCATCGGGACGACGCTTGCTGAACGGCAGCGGGATCGGCCTGGTGGAGCTTGACCCGAATGGCGTACCGTGGCGAATACGCGCGCTGCTGGCCGACGAACGCTGGGTAAGCTTCACGCCGCGCGAGGCCGAATCGCGCTGGGACTGATCGGCACCAGTTCCCGTGCCAGGCATGGATGCCTTGTTCGCTGTCCATGCGCATCAACGCAGCGCAGATAATAGGCGCAGATATCCGCTGAACTGCCAGCGCTGTATCGAGTTCAACCCCGCGCGTGCCGCACGGAGTGGTCTGAAATCCGCTCCCACCCGATGCTCTTGGACATGGCGGGCGATGTGCTGGAGCGCGCGAACTGGGCGCAGTAGTCGACCGAGTTCTTGGCGCGGGACCCTGCTGAGCGCTTTGTCGCAATCCCCGCAGGCACCCGGCGAGTACCGCTAATCGCGCCAAAACCGAATCGCGCTGCATCAGAGCCGTTCTGCGCACCGTCATCAATGAGATGACGAAGCAGATCGTCTGAGAAAAACGAGCAAAGGGCGCATAGGGAGAGCAAACGGGTCAGGTCTTTCCTTTTGCATCGATCTATCCCGCCGAATTCCAAGCAAGGGCAAGACAGCAGACTTGCCCCGGCTTACGGTCCGCTCTACAACTCCAGCACCAACCTCCCGCAAGCCGCGCGCGAGCAGCACGCCATCATCTTGTTATTCGCCTCGCGCTCGCTGCGGGTGAGTACAACGTCGCGGTGATCCACCTCTCCCGCCAGCACGCGCACCTCGCAGGATCCGCACAGGCCTTCGCCGCAGTCGCTCTGCACGTCGATGTTGGCGCCGCGCAGGGCCGCCAGCAGCGTCTGGTCGGCCGCTACCTGAACGACGAGGCCGGAATCCTTCAGCTCCACCTCGAAGGCTTTTTCCTTGCTGGGGTCGAGGCTGCCGCGCGTCGTATGGAAGTGCTCGACGCGCAGCGCGTCTTCGGGCCAGGCTGCGCAACACTGTTCCAGCGCCTCCAGGAGGCGCACCGGGCCGCATGCGTAGATGCGGGTGCCTTCGGCCGGGGTGGCAAGCAGCGCGGCGTAGTCCGCTCGCTTGCCTTCGTCGCGCGCGTAGACATGCAAGCGCTCGCCATGCAGTGCCGACAGCTCGTCCAGGCAGGCCATGCTGCTGCGCGAGCGTCCGCTGTAGTGCAGTTCGTAGTCGATGCCCAGCGCCTTCGCGCGTCGCGCCATCGCAATGATGGGTGTGATGCCGATGCCGCCGGCAATGAAGATCGCACGGCGCACGCCTTCGTCGAAACGGAAGTGGTTGCGCGGGCCGCGTATCCTGAGCCGGTCGCCGGGCTTGACCGTGTCGTGTATCCAGCTGGAGCCGCCACGGCTCTCAGTTTCGCGCAGCACGGCGATCTCGAGTGTGTGGGGATCGTCCGGGTCGCCGCACAGCGAGTATTGGCGCGAGATGTCCGGATTGCCGCACTCCACGTCGATGTGCGCGCCCGGCATCCAGCGCGGCAGCGCGCGCCCGTCCGGCGATTTCAGGCGCAGCCGCACGATCTCGTCGGTCAGGCGCGTGACGCTGTCGACAACGACGGTGCGGCTGACCACGTGGGCCGACGCTTCGCCGATGCGTACCGGTGAGCTGCTGTCCAGCAGTGCCGGGTTCTTGCGCTCGGGATTCTCGCGCGGATCCCACTCGACCCACAGGTGCTCGGGGCCGCGGAAGGACGTGTTCGGCAGATAGGTGAAGGTCTGTTCGGCCAGGCGCATGTGCGGCAGGCGCTTGCTCAGCTCCTCGAGGAAGATCTGCATCTCCATGCGGGCCAGGTTCTTGCCCATGCACTGGTGCGAGCCATAGCCGAAGGTCAGGTGATCGCTCGCGTTGTCCCGGCGGATGTCGAGCGCGTCCGCATCCTCGAAGTGGCGCTGGTCGTGGTTGGCCGAGGCCATCACGATCAGGAGCTTCGAGCCGGCCGGGATGTCGATGCCGCCTATCTTCACATCCTTCGTCGCCAGGCGCCGCCAGGCCGGCACCGAGCCGTTGTGGCGCAGGCACTCTTCCACCGCATTGGGGATCAGGCTCGGGTCTTCGCAGATTTCGCGCCAGGCGCTCGGGTGCTGCAGCAGCAGCTTGATCGCATTGGCAGTGGCGTTGGCCGTGGTTTCATGGGCGGCGACGATGCCGGCCATCATCATCGAGTGCAGGTAGGAGTCGGTGACCACATCAGGATATTCCGCCTGCTTGCGGATGCCGTACTTCATCCAGCCCGGACCATCCGGATCCTTGCGCATCTTTTCGAGGATCTTGCCCGCCAGCTGCCAGAAGTTGCCGACCGCATGTGCGACCTTCACCTGCTCTTCGGGCTTGGGCCGACCCCAGGTGTTGACGGTGTGGGCAATCGAGTACTGGCGCAGCAGGTCCATGTCTTCTTCAGGCACCCCAAGGAAGTGCAGCGCCACGGTCAGCGGGACTTCCCACAGCATCTGGTCGACCAGGTCGGCGCGGCCGTCGTCGATGAAGCGGTTGACGTATTCGCGCGCCAGGCGGCGCACCATCGGCTCGTGATGGCGCAGGGCTTCGGGGGTGAACGGCTCCATCAGCACGCGCCGCCGCGCCATGTGGGCCGGCTCGTCCTCGTTCACCAGCGTGCGGTTCATCGCGTAGTTGTATGAAGCCAGCACCGCATTGGCTTCCTCGCCCGTGGGCGTGATCTTTTCCAGCGCGATCGACGGACTGAAGGTGATGTTGTCGCGGAACACGGCCTTGATGTCGTCGTAGCGGGTGATCACCCAGTAGCCGAGCTTCGGGCTGTAGAACACCGGCTCTTCCTCGCGCGACCAGCGCACGTATTCGGGCGGATCCTGCTGGTAGGCGTCCTCAAACGGATCGAATTGCGCCGCGCGCGCGCTGACCGGGCAGCCGCCGGTCCTGAGTGCCTGGTGGTCGATCGGGCAGGATGAGGTCGATGTTTTCATGGTGTGCGCTTCCGTGAGGGGCGGATATCGGCAAAGCAGGCCGGCGGGCCTTCGCTATGCGTAATCTTACTACGTTATGCGTAATAGTAAAGGCGTGCGAAGACGGGGCTTGCGAATCATCGGATTTACGGTTTTGCGCGCGCGCCAAGGGCGGCGCTGATGTCGGCCGCCTCGTGCCGGACCATGCTGGCGATCCTGCCTTGCGGATCGGTATCGAAGCCGCCCGAGGCGCCAAGCGCGGTCAGCACCGCGCTGACCCGCCCGGTGTAGTCGAAGATGGGGGCGGCAACCGCGCTGATGCCGCGCAGGAGAATGTCGTTGATGACGGCGCAGCCCTGTTCGCGCACTTCCTTGCGCAGTTGCTCGATCGGATTCCTGCCGTGCAGCGAGGCGCGCTGTTCCTTGTTCGCGCGCGCGAGTTCTTCATCGGCCAGCCGGCGCACGTGCGCCTCGTCGAGATAGCCGAGAAATGCGCGCCCGGTGGCCGACCACAGCAGCGGCAGCACCGAGCCCGCGCGTACATTGATGGTGACCGGCAGGCCGGGTTCCTCGAAACGCAGGATGGTCGGGCCCTTGTTGCCCATCACCGCGATAAAGCAGGTCACTTCCAGTTGCTCGCGCAGACGTACCAGTGCGGCCTCGCCCAGGCGTATCGGATCGCACTGACGCAGCGCGGCCAGGCCGATCTGGATGGCTTCGCGCCCGAGGTAGTAGTGCTGGGTGGCGGGATCCTGTGCGACCAGACCTTCCTGCGTCAGGCTGGCCATGTAGCGGTGCACCTTGGCGGTGCTCTCGCCGATTTCCGCCGCCACGGCGGTGAGGCTGGCGGAGCCGCCGAGGCGGGCCAGCGCCTTGAGCACGCTCATGCCCATCTCGGCCGATTGCACCCGCTGGCGCCGCTCCACCGGCCGCTGCTCTGTCGTCTGTTCCATTGCTTTCGCTGCCTGTCTGAAATGCCGTTACTGTGGTGGCGTGGAATTCCTGTGTCAATGTCAGCCCCGCTGCAAATCGTGACGGGGGTCAGCCGAGGCCTGCTTGTAATTTTACGCTTTGCGTAGTAGCGTTACGCAAAAATAGCGCAGCATCCATTTCAACGAGGAGAAAATTCATGAAAAGACTGTTCGCCGCATGCGTATTGGCTCTGCCGGTTTTGGCGGCTACCGCACCGGCAATGGCGCAATCCTTCCCGTCCAAGCCGATCCGCTGGCTGGTGCCCTACCCGGCCGGCGGCGGTTCCGACTTCCTGGCCCGCACCGTGGGACAGCAATTGTCGGAGCAGATCAAGCAGCCGGTCATCGTGGAGAACAAGCCCGGCGGCAATACCGCCATCGCCGCGCAGGAAACCGCGCGCTCGGCGCCGGACGGCTACACCATCCTCAACGCCGACAACGGCACCATGGTGTTCAACACCGCGCTCTATTCGCGGCTGGTGTACGACGCCGAAAAGGATCTGGTACCGGTGACGCTGGTCGGCCGCTTTCCGATGATTCTCGTCGTCGGCCCTGGGTCCGACGCAAAGGATTTGAAGGACTTCATCGAAAAGGCCAAGGCCAAGCCGGGCAGCTTCACCTTCGGCTCGGCCGGTGCAGGCAGCCCGCACCAACTGGCAATGGAACTGTTGAAGGTGAACGCCGGGCTCGACATGCTGCACGTAGGCTACCGTGGTGCGGCGCCGGCCCTTGCCGACCTGGCCGGCGGCCAGATCCAGGCCATGATGGTCGACCTTGCAGCAGGCGCAGCCTTCCTCAAGAGCAACCGCGTGCGCCCGCTCGCGGTCGCCAATGCGACCCGCCTGCCGCAACTGCCCGATGTGCCGACCTTTGCCGAACTCGGGTTCAAGGATGTGGAAGCCGCCGCGCTGGTCGGCGTGGTGGCACGGGCCGGCACCCCGCCTGAGGTCGTGAATACGCTGTACAAGCAGCTCTCGACTGCAATCAACACCCCGTCGGTTCGCGAACGCCTGGTCGAATTCGGCATCGAGCCGGTAGCCAACACGCCGCAGCAATACGCGCAGCTGCTGACCCAGGAGCGCCAGCGCTGGCACAAGCTGATCCGCGATCAGAAGATTACGCTGGATTAAACTCCCGTTCCTGTCCGGAATTGCGGGGTCAGGTTTTGCCGGTTGTCCTTGGTGGGACAAACGGCAGGACCTGACCCCGTTTCTGTTGCATGGCCTTCACTCCACGAGTCAGGCCGTCCGGGCATCAGCCATCTTCTGGTGCGCTCGCCACGTCGGGTCATCCTGATCCTTCGAATTTGGTGGTTTGCGCTCCGCCACGAGACCGCTTTGGTGGCGGGGACACGGGCCGAAGCGTGACGGGCGCGCCCGCATGAAGCGCAGCGTGGCGTAAGATGACACGTCATCTTCATGGAGCCATGCCATGGCACATCGGATCGAATGCAAGTGCGGCGCGCTTGGCGGAACGCTGGAACACGGCGCCGAAGTCAACCGTGCGGTCTGCTACTGTGACGATTGCCAGGCCTTCGCGCGCTTTCTCGGTCGAGACAACGAGGTGCTCGACGGCGCTGGCGGCACCGAGGTCATCCAGACCTTGCAATCGCGCGTGCGCTTCGAGCGCGGACACGAGCACCTGGCTTGCATGCGCCTCTCGCCGCGCGGGATGCTGCGCTGGTATGCCCGCTGCTGCAATACGCCGCTCGGCAACACCCTGCCGAATCACAAGCTCGCGATGTTCGGCCTGGTGCACAGCTGCGTGCAGGCGGAGGAAGGTTCGCTCGATCGCGCATTCGGACCGCGCAAGACGATCGCCTTCACGAAGTT
>DATLGF010000427.1:0-2760 GCA_035540575.1 Noviherbaspirillum sp. | reverse complement strand
ACCTGGCGCGTGCCCGCTCGCTGGGAGCGGCGCTTGTGGTCGCGGTCAATACCGACGCCTCGGTGCGGCGGCTCGGCAAGGGCGAGGACCGGCCCGTCAATCCCTGCGACGACCGCATGGCGCTGCTGGCTGCACTCGAATCGGTGGACCTGGTCGTGCCGTTCGACGAAGACACCGCGCTCGCCGTGGTCGAAGAGGCCCGACCCGACCTGTACGTAAAGGGAGGCGACTACGACATGCGCACCGTTCCGGAGGCGCTCGCCGCTGCCACGCAGGGCGGCCGCGCGCTCGCGATTCCGTTTGAATACCAGCGCTCCACCACCGCCTTGCTGAAGAAGGTACGCCAGTCATGATCACCATCCCGCACGCCGCCCTCGCCGAAGTCACGCGCGGCGGACAGCTCGAATCCATCCATTACGGATCCGTCGCCGTCGTCGATGCCCGCGGCAAATTGCTGTATGCGGCCGGCGATCCGGATTTCATGACCTTCACGCGGTCCAGCATCAAGCCGTTCCAGGCCCTGCCGTTCCTGCTCGACGGCGGCCCTGCGCAGTTCGGCTTCGGTCCGCGGGAAATTGCGCTGCAGTGCGCAAGCCACTCCGGCGAGGACATGCATGTGCAGGTCGTCGAAGGCATGCTGAAGAAGGCCGGTTGCGACGAGCATCACTTGCAGTGCGGCTGCCACCTGCCGATGCGGTATGCGCAGGGCGAGGCGCCGCCGGCGGGAATGAAGTTCAACCAGCTGCACAACAACTGCAGCGGCAAGCACGCGGGCTTTTTGGCCTGGTGCGTGCAGCACCACGAAGCGCTCGACACCTACCTCGACCCCGCGCATCCGCTGCAGCAGGCGATACGCACGGCGCTGGCCCGGGTTGCGGGCGTGATGCCGGGTGAACTGGTTGCCGGCACCGACGGCTGCTCGGCGCCGAACTATGCGCTGCCGCTCTCGCGCCTGGCCTATACGTATGCGCGCCTGGCGCAGGGCCGGGAGGATGCGGAGTTCGGACCGGAGATGGGCACGCTGTTCGATGCGATGACCACGCACCCCGAGCTGGTCTCGGGCACCGGCCGCAGCGACCAGGCCTTCATGCGGACCGCGCCGGGCGACTGGGTTGCGAAGGTCGGTGCGGAGGCGGTGCAGGTGATCGGCATCCGTTCGGCCGGTATCGGGCTGGCGGTGAAGATCGCCGACGGTAACAATCGCGCGCTGTATCCGGCCGTGATTGCCGCGCTGCAGCAGCTCGGATTGCTGTCTCACCTTGAAGACACGCCGCTGGCAGCGTTCGCGCGGCCGCCGATCAGGAACGCGCGCGGGCTCGATGTCGGCGAAATCCGGCCGTTGCTCGAACTGAACCGCATCTGAATACGAATTCGGGGCACGATCGGCGCGGGTTCCGGTCAGAGTCTGCGCACCGGGCTGGTCGGTGCTTCATCGCAAGAAGGAAAACCGCTGATGTTGAGAAAGACATATTCACAATTGTTCGCCGCGCTGCTGCTGCTGGCGTCGGCATTCGCGCATGCGTCCGCGCCGGTGATCGAGGTCTACAAGAGCCAGTATTGCGGCTGCTGTGAGATGTGGGTCGAGCACCTGCGCGCGAACGGCTTCACCGTCAAGTCCAACGATGTCGACGATCCGTCCGCCTGGCGCGCGAAGCTCGGCATTCCTGCCGAGCTCGGCTCATGCCATTCCGCCAAGGTTGGCGACTATGTGATCGAAGGTCATGTGCCGGCGAAGGAGATCAAGCGCCTCCTGGCCGAGAAGCCGAACGCGAAGGGGCTGGCCGTTCCCGGCATGCCGCTCGGCTCGCCGGGCATGGAAGCCGACCGCGCCGAAGCGTATGACGTGATGCTGATAGCGGCCGACGGCAAGCACCGCGTCTACCAGCACTACACGGCGGAGGACGCCGCCAGGTCGACGCCGGTCGCCGCGCTGGCCGATGGCGAGGTGAGGAAGGTCGACATGGAGAAGGGCCGCATCACGATCAAGCACGGCCCGCTCGCCAACCTCGGCATGCCGCCGATGACGATGGCCTTCCAGGCCGATGCCGGGCTGATCAGGACCGTGCAGGCCGGCGACAAGGTGCGATTCTCAGCGGAGAAGAGCGGCAACGGCTATCGCGTGACGGCCGTCGAGGTGGTGCGCTGAAGCCTGGGATTTGAGGGATGCAGCGGGTAGCAGGCCCGCCGAAACACCTTCGGCCGGGCCCCATCCGTTCAGTGCTTGTGATGCCCGCCGCGCCCGGATTCCACCGTCGCCGTCGTCTTCACCTCGCCCGCGCGTTCGAAGCGCAAGGTCAGCCCGAACGTGTCTCCCGCCTTCAACTGCTGCTGCAGCCCCATCAGCATCAGGTGAAAACCCTCCCCGGGCTTCATCTCGACGCGCCCGCCGGCGGGCACGTCGATCGCCGGGACTTCGCGCATGCGCATCACATTGCCGTCCAGCGCCATCGTATGCAGCTCGACCGACTTTGCGACGGGCGTGGAGGCCCCGACCAGCCGGTCGGCCTCGCGGCCGCGGTTCTCCAGCGTGACATAGGCGCCGGCCGACTGCTGCTGGGGCACCGTTGCGCGCGCGACCGAGCGCGTCACCTGCACATCCTGAGCAATCGCGAGGGAAGCGGCGGCCGTGAGCAGAGCTGCAAGCGTGCTCGCGGCAAGGGAACGAAACTTCATGTGATCTCCTGTGGGTGAATCAGCCGCCGCCGGCGAAGTCATTCTGGCGCCAGGCCTCATAGACGACGATAGCGACGGTATTGGACA
>DATLGF010000426.1:0-3754 GCA_035540575.1 Noviherbaspirillum sp. | reverse complement strand
CCGTTGGTCAGCACCAGCGGACGCGGGAGGTCGGCGATGCGGCGCGCCAGGTCCGCGCGCTCGCAGAGTTTGCGTTCAAAATCGATCATGCAATGAAAAAGCCGCAAGCGGTCAGGCTTGCGGCTTTCAGGTTTTCCATCCCGGAGGCTTACGCCGCGCTGGGCACCGAGGATTGGCCAAGGCGCGCAGTGACTTCCTTGCGATAGCGGTTCAGGTCCTGCACCGACTCGAAAGTGCGTTCGAACAGCAGCGACATGTTGTGCAGGATGCGGTCGACCACCTTCTTTTCCCACTCGCCGTCGAACTTGATCTGGCCGTCGAGCCAGCGCTCGAGCCAGTTCGGATCCGGCAGGCGGCTTTGCACGGTGTCGTTCGGGAACAGCTTCTCGTTCACGTGCAGGTTGGTCGGATGCAGCGGCTTGTCGGTACGGCGCGCGGACGCCATCAGCACCCCGATCTTCGCGAACGCTGCACGCGCCTGATCGCCGACTTCGTTCAACGCCTTCTTCATGTAGCGCAGATAGGCGCCGCCGTGACGGGCTTCGTCCTGGCTGATGGTCTTGTAGATATGCTTGATGACCGGTTCCGTGTGCCACTCGGACGCGCAACGGTACCAGTGGTTCAGCCGGATCTCGCCGCAGAAATGCAGCATCAGGGTTTCCAGCGGCGGCGCCGGATCGAACTCGAAGCGCACGTTGTGCAACTCTTCTTCGGTCGGCACCAGGTCGGGGCGGAAGCGGCGCAGGTATTCCATCAACACCAGCGAGTGCTTCTGCTCCTCGAAGAACCAGATCGACATGAAGGCGGAGAAATCGCTGTCGTTGCGGTTATCCCGGAGGAACATTTCCGTGGCGGGCAGCGCGGACCACTCGGTGATCGCGTTCATGCGAATCGTCTGCGCCTGTTCTTCGGTCAGCTTCGAGGCGTCGAACTTGTCCCAGGGGATGTCTTTTTCCATGTCCCAACGAACTTGTTCGAGTGATTTGAATAGCTCCGGATACAGCATTCCACACCTTCAAAAACAAATAAGTCCTTGATTCTAGCAGAGAAGTCTTGCGCCGCCTTGCGACACGCCCTGTTCGCCGCGTGCATGTTCGCCTCACTAAGACCAACTTCGCAACAGCAAGTGCCTGCCTTCTGAAAAGGCGCAAATCGCAGCGATGAAAACGTAACGCAAGTGCAACATCACGCACAGCGCGGGAACCACCGATGCAGCGCGACGAGCATGGTCCGCAACAGTCGGACGCAGAGCAGCGGCGGAAGTTCGAATGTCATGTGCGCCGGCCGGCGTGCAGGAGGTCGCCGGCCCGCCGAGACAGTTCGAATGCCGCCATGCCGGCCAGCATCGCGCCGAAGAAGATCCAGCCTTCGGCCACACCGGCGCCGATCAGCACGACCGCCGGGCCCGGGCATATGCCGGCCAGTCCCCAACCTACGCCGAACAGCAGACTGCCGCCAATCAGGCGGCGATCGATGTCGGTGGCGCCGGGCAATTGCATCGCCAGGCCGAGCAGGCTCAGGCTGCGCCGCTTCGCCCATGAAAAAGCGATGGTCCCGACGCCAATCGCACCGGCCATCACCAGCGCCAGCGAAGGGTCCCAGGCGCCCGCGAGGTCGAGGAAAGCGAGCACCTTCGCCGGGTTGGCCATGCCCGCCAGCAGCAGGCCGACGCCGAACACCAGTCCGGAGAGGAAAGCGATGATCACGTTCATCCGAGACCTCCAAACAGATGACGCACGACGTAGACCGTGACGAAGCCGGCCGCCATGAAGAGCATCGTCGCCGCCAGCGACCGCGGGGAGAAGCGCGACAGGCCGCACACGCCGTGGCCGCTGGTGCACCCGGAACCGTAGCGGGTGCCGAGGCCGACCAGCAGGCCAGCCAGAATCAGCGTGCCCGCTCCAGCGTCGATGCGGATGTCCGGCAGCCCCGTCACGGCGGCGGCAAGCAGCGGCGCGACCAGCAGTCCGGCCAGGAAGGCCAGGCGCCAGCCGGCCTCACCCGGCGGCCGGCTGCGCTGCAACACGCCGCCGATGATGCCGCTGATGCCGGCGATGCGACCGTTGAACAGGACCAGCATGGCTGCGGCCACACCGATCAGCACGCCGCCGGCGAGCGCCGGCACGGGCGTGAAATTCGTCCAGTCGATGTTCATTGCCCAGCCTCCCCGCTCGGACAGTACAGCTGATACAGCGTATCGAGCAGCACCAGCATCTGCGGATCGGCGACCGAGTAGTAGATGCGCTTGCCGTCGCGGCGCGTGTTGACCAGGCCCTCGCCGCGCAACACAGCAAGCTGCTGGGACAAGGTCGGCTGCCGGATGTCCAGCGCCTCCTCCAGTTCAGAGACCGAGCATTCACCCTGGCTTAACTGGCACAGGAGCAATAATCGGTCCTCGTTGGACAGCGCGCGCAGCACGCTGCTGGCGCGTTGTGCGGCCGTGCGCATCAAGGCGATGTCGATCGGGGAATGAGTGTCCTGCATGAAGCCTCCAGAATCTGCTTGATTTCATTATACCGCATGATATTCTATTGATCGATATAATGTTAGCGAGACCCTCATGGACCCTCTCATCGCTTCGTTTCACGACGCCACCACCGGAACGGTCACCCACGTCGTGCACGATCCCGCCACCCGACGCGCGGCGGTAGTCGACCCGGTGCTCGATTTCGATCCGAAATCGGGGCGCACCTCGACCCGGTCCGCCGACCGGGTGATCGAGTTCGTGCGCGCCCGCGATCTGCACGTCGACTGGATCCTGGAGACGCACGCGCACGCCGACCACCTTTCCGCCGCCCCTTACCTGAAGCAGGAACTCGGCGGCCGCATCGCGATCGGCGAGCAGATCCGCACCGTCCAGCGCGTGTTCAAGAAGCTGTTCAACCTGGAGGCGACGTTCGCGACCGACGGCAGCCAGTTCGATCACCTGTTTGCCGATGGCGAGACATTCTCGATCGGCACTCTGCAAGCGCAGGCCTTGTTCGTGCCCGGCCATACGCCAGCGGACAGCGCGTATCGGATCGGAAATGCGGTATTCGTCGGCGACACGCTGTTCATGCCGGATGCCGGCACGGCGCGCTGCGACTTCCCCGGCGGCGACGCCGCCACGCTGTACCGCTCGATCCGCCGGCTGCTGAGCCTTCCGCCGGAAACGCGCCTGTACATGTGCCACGACTATGCGCCCGGCGGACGCGAGGCAGCGTGGGTGGCGACAGTGGCGGAGCAGCGCGCACGCAACATCCATGTGCACGATGGCGTGAGCGAGGAGGAATTCGTGCGCATGCGCACCGAACGCGATGCGACACTGGAGATGCCGGTGCTGATCCTGCCTTCGATACAGGTCAACGTCCGGGCGGGCGAACTGCCGCCGGCGGAGGCCAACGGCGTGCACTACCTGAAGCTGCCGGTCAACGCCTTGTAGGCGCGCCCGGCGGCGGCATCAACCCTGAAGCTGGAACGCCGCGACTTCCTGGCCGAGTTTCGCCGCGCGCTGCTGCATCGCGGCGGCCGCGGCGGCGGCTTCTTCAACCAGCGCCGCGTTCTGCTGCGTCATCTCGTCCATGCTGGCGATCGCGCGGTTGATTTCCTCGATGCCGGCGCTCTGCTCGACGCTGGCCGAGCTGATCTCTTCCATGATGGCGACGACCTGCTTGACGGAAGTCACGATCTCTTCCATCTGCCGGCCGGCGTTGGCGACCAGCGCATAGCCGCTGTCGACCTTGGCCACGGAATCACCGATCAGCTCCTTGATTTC
>DATLGF010000425.1:0-3451 GCA_035540575.1 Noviherbaspirillum sp. | reverse complement strand
ATTGACATGCAGCGGGTGCGCGAACTGTTTCGCGCGCCGGAACGCGTCGCCCAAGCGGATTTCCTGCGTCGCGAAGTTGCCGCCCGCATGCATGAGCGCCTCATGCTGATCAAGGCCACACCCGAGCGCGTGCTCGACGCGGGCTGCGGTACCGGCGCCGACCTTGTCCATTTGCAGCAGCGTTATCCGTCCGCCCAGGTGATCGGTCTGGACGGCGTGCCCGCCATGCTCGCGGCGGCTGCGCGCCGCGAGGAGCAGGCGGCGTCGGCCGTGCAGCGCCTGCTGCATCGGCTTGCGCCCGCGGCGCTGCGCCCCGGCGTGCCGGGTGCGGCGCTGGTCTGTTCGGACTTCGCGCGTCTCCCGCTTGCAGCCGGGAGCGTCGACATGCTGTGGTCCAACCTCGCGCTGCACTGGCACCCGCATCCGGACATGGTGTTCAGCGAGTGGCGGCGCGTGCTGCGCGTGGAGGGCCTGCTGATGTTCTCCGGTTTCGGGCCCTCCACGTTCAAGGAAGTGCGGGCAGCGTTCTCGGTGCTTGACGATGCACCGCACACGCTTTCATTCGTCGATATGCACGATCTGGGCGACATGCTCATTCATGGAGGTTTCTCAACGCCGGTGATGGATATGGAAACCATTACCATCACCTACGACTCTACGGCGAGATTGCTGGCAGAACTGCGCGCCTGGGGCGGCAACCCGCTGTCCACACGGCGTCGCGGGTTGATCGGCAGGCGGGCATGGCAACGCGTGCTCGACGCCTTCGAGGTGCAGCGCGGCGCCGACGGCAAGTTGCATCTGACCTGCGAGGTCGTCTATGGCCACGCGTTTCGCCCGGCTCCGCGGGTCACCGCGGCGGGCGAGTCAATCGTGCGCTTCGACCCGCCTCGCCCGCGCCGCTGACGGCGGCATCTTCACGCGGCCTTCCTCGACAGGGAGCCGGACAAACACCTACACACCGATGGTCCGCAGCTATCTGACCCGGGTCAAGGAATTGCCGAAGGCGCAACGCTTTCCGCCATTTCCGGGTGGCCGGACCATCCCTTTTACCCTTGCTTGTAGGACAGACTTCCACTTGATACCGCGCCAAGTTAAGTCTTATACTTCCGGTCTTTTGCACAGCGGCCATATTGCGTCCAAAACCGGCCTGCAAGGTGTGCATCATGGCCGCGCGTGAGTGGGTGCTGAAACGCAACTGCTCGCTGACGCCGCGGCAGCTGGGTATTGCCTTGCTTGTCCTGTGTGCGCTTTCGCTCCTTGTCGCCACGGTGTTCGCGCTGCACGGATTCTGGCTCGTGCTCTGCTTTTCCGTGCTGGAGTTGTCAGCAGTGACGCTTGCTTTTTTGCTGTATGCTCGCCATGCCGCGGACCGGGAGCGCATTGCTCTCGATGAAAGCTGCCTGCTGGTCGAGCTGGTCGAGAGCGAGCGGGTCACGCAATACAAGCTCGATCCGCGCTACACGCAAGTCGAGCCGCCGAGGGCCGGCAAGCCCTTGGTGGGGCTGCGGGCGCGCGGCACCAGGGTTGAAGTGGGGCGCTTTGCGACGGAAACAAGAAGACGGGAGTTGGCGCGCGAACTGCGCAGCGCGCTCGCGTCGGCAGGACAGACGGGATTCCAATTTTAGGTTTTGAGGAAATTATGAAACTTGCGAAGCGCCTTCAATCCTTGATGCTCGGTGCGTCGCTCCTGGCGGCCGGAGTGCCGACATGGGCGCAGGTGCCAGATAGCCCGGGCGGTCCCGCGGTGCGGCAGATGACTTTCCATCCGCCGGTCACGAAGATCGCAGAAGAGATTTACTCCCTCCACAACATGATGCTGGTGATCTGCCTGGCGATCTTCCTTGCCGTGTTCGGTGTCATGTTCTATTCGATCTGGAAGCATCGCAAGTCCGTCGGCCACAAGCCGGCGTCCTTCCATGAAAGCACCGCCGTCGAAATCGCCTGGACGGTTGTCCCGTTCCTCATCGTCATCGGCATGGCGTTGCCCGCCACCAAGACCGTTGTTGCGATGAAGGACACCTCCAACGCCGACATCACCATCAAGGCGACCGGCATGCAGTGGAAGTGGGGCTATGACTACCTCAAGGGCGAAGGTGAAGGCATTTCCTTCCTGCAGGCCATGTCCACCCCGCGCGAACAGATCGTCGACGCTGCAGCCAGGGGTACGAACTATCTGATCGAGGTCGACAATCCCGTGGTCGTGCCGGTCAACAAGAAAATCCGCATCATTACCACCGCCAACGACGTGATCCATGCATGGGGCATTCCGTCCTTCGGCGTCAAGCAGGACGCAATCCCCGGCTTCGTGCGCGACACATGGTTCCGCGCCGAACGCACCGGCGTCTACCGCGGCCACTGCTATGAGCTGTGCGGCAAGGACCATGCGTTCATGCCCATCGAAGTGCATGTCGTGACCGATGCCGAGTACACCCAGTGGGTCGAGGCCAAGCAGAAGGAAATGGCAGCCATGGCCGACGATCCGACCAAGACCTGGACCATCGACGAGCTGGTGCAGCGCGGCGCGAAGGTCTATGCCGCCAACTGCGTGGCTTGCCACCAGGCTAACGGCCAGGGCGTGCCCGGTGCCTTCCCTGCGCTGGCAGGATCTGCCAACGTGAACGGCCCGATGCAGGAACAGGTGCAAGTCGTGATGAATGGTCGCCGCGGCATGCCGTCCTTCAAGCAGCTCAGCGATACCGAACTCGCGGCGGTGATCACCTACACCCGCAATTCCTGGGGCAATCAGGCACAGGAAAACATCATTCAACCAGCCCAAGTGCAGGCGGCGCGCAAGTAATTGAATTGGAGAATTGAGATGAGCACCACCGCAGTCGATCACGCCCACGATCATTCTCACGATCACGCGCACGACCATCCGCACGGCTGGCGTCGCTGGGTCTTTGCGACCAACCACAAGGACATCGGTACCCTGTACCTGTGGTTCTCGTTCGTCATGCTGCTTTCCGGCGGCGTGCTCGCCCTCGGGATCCGCGCCGAGCTGTTCCAGCCCGGCCTGCAGTTGATGCAGCCGGAGTTCTTCAATCAGCTGACCACCATGCACGGTCTGATCATGGTGTTCGGCGCGATCATGCCGGCCTTCGTCGGCTTCGCGAACTGGATGGTGCCGCTGCAGATCGGCGCCTCCGACATGGCGTTCGCGCGCATGAACAACTTCTCGTTCTGGCTGCTGCCGCCGGCGGCGATCCTGTTGGCCGCATCCTTCCTGGTTCCCGGCGGTGCAACCGCAGCCGGCTGGACGCTGTATGCGCCGCTGACGGTCCAGATGGGGCCCGGCATGGACATGGCGATCTTCGCGATGCACATCATGGGCGCCTCGTCGATCATGGGCTCGATCAACATCATCGTCACGATCCTGAACATGCGCGCACCCGGCATGACGCTGATGAAGATGCCGATGTTCGCGTGGACCTGGCTCATCACCGCCTACCTG
>DATLGF010000424.1:0-11249 GCA_035540575.1 Noviherbaspirillum sp. | reverse complement strand
TGCGCACGGTGTCCAAGCTCGGCCTGGCCGGCATCCGGCTCGGCTACATGAGCGCAAGCGCACCACTGCTGGCGGAACTCGAAAAAGTGCGCCCGCCCTACAACGTCAACGTGCTCACCCAGGCCGCGGCCGAGTTCGTGCTCGACCACGTCGAAGTGCTCGACGAGCAGGCGGCGCTGCTGCGGCGCGAGCGCGAGCGGCTCGCGGCCGAGCTGTCGGCCTTGCCCGGCATTTTCGTGTTTCCCTCGGCCGCAAATTTCCTGCTGGTGCGTATCGATGCGCCGAATCCCGACACCGACGCGGTCAACGCGGCACTCCTGGAGCGCAGGGTGATCGTCAAAAATGTCGGTAAAATGCACCCATTGCTGCAAAATTGCCTGCGTATCACCGTAAGCACCCCCGAAGAAAACCGAGCGTTCCTCGAAGCCTTCAAGGCCGCGATCGCTCCCCCAACCACCTGACGAACACCATGTCCACCGCCCGCGTTGCAGAGGTCATCCGCAACACCAACGAGACGCAGATCCGCGTCGTGATCAACCTCGACGGCACCGGCCGGCAGAAGCTCGATACCGGCGTCCCCTTCCTCGACCACATGCTCGACCAGATCGCCCGCCACGGGCTGATCGACCTCGACATCGAAGCCAAGGGCGATCTTCACATCGATGCGCATCACACCGTGGAAGACGTTGGCATCACGCTCGGCCAGGCCGTGGCGCGGGCGATGGGCGACAAGAAGGGCATCCGCCGCTACGGCCACGCCTATGTGCCGCTCGACGAGGCGCTCTCGCGCGTGGTGGTCGATTTCTCCGGCCGTCCCGGCCTGGAGTTCCACGTCCCGTTCACCCGCGCAATGATCGGCGGCTTCGACGTCGACCTCACCCGCGAATTCTTCCAGGGCTTCGTCAATCATGCCCTGGTCACATTGCATGTGGATAATTTGCGCGGCACGAATGCGCACCACCAGTGCGAGACCGTATTCAAGGCCTTCGGCCGCGCGCTGCGCATGGCCGCGGAGCTGGATCCGCGTGCGGCCGGCACCATTCCGTCGACCAAGGGCAGCCTCTGAGGACTGGCGGTTTCGCACCGCGTTTTTTCTGACGAAATGAACAAGATCGTTGTTGTGGACTACGGCATGGGCAACCTGCGCTCGGTTGCGCAAGCCCTGCGCCATGTCGCCCCTGAGGCCGACGTGCGCATTTCCGGTGAACTGGCCGAGGTGCGCGCGGCGGACCGCCTCGTGCTGCCGGGCCAGGGCGCGATGCCCGACTGCATGCGCAGCCTGCGCGAATCCGGCCTGCTGGACGCGGTGGTCGAGGCCAGTCGCACCAAGCCGCTGCTGGGTGTGTGCGTCGGCGAGCAGATGCTGTTCGAGCGCAGCGAGGAGGGCGATACGCCGGGCCTCGGCCTGCTGCCCGGCAGGGTCGTGCGCTTTCGTCTCGATGGCCTTACACAGGTGGACGGATCACGCTTCAAAGTGCCGCAAATGGGCTGGAACCGGGTATATCAGACAATGTCCCACGCGCTGTGGCACGGCATCCCCGACGAAAGCTATTTCTATTTCGTGCACAGCTACTACGCGGTGCCCGATGACAGCCGGCACACGGCGGGGGAAACCGATTACGGTGCGCGCTTTGCCTGCGCCGTGGCGAAAGACAATATCTTTGCGACCCAGTTTCACCCTGAAAAAAGCGCTGCGGCCGGTTTGCAGCTCTACAAGAATTTTGTCTCCTGGAACCCCTAGTTCTTCGTCCAACCACCACAACCAAGGCCATGCTGCTCATACCTGCCATCGACCTCAAGGACGGTCATTGCGTACGCCTGAAACAAGGCGACATGGATCAAGCCACCGTGTTCTCCGACGATCCGGGCCGGATGGCGCGCCATTGGCTCGAGCGGGGCGCGCGGCGCCTGCACCTGGTCGACCTGAACGGTGCGTTCGCCGGCAAGCCGAAAAACGAGTCGGCGGTCAAGGCGATCATCCAGGCCGTGCGTGATTTCGCTGCCGCGAACGACACCGAGGAAATCCCGATTCAACTGGGCGGCGGCATCCGCGACCTCGATACGATCGAGCGCTACCTGGACGACGGGCTGTCCTACATCATCATCGGCACCGCGGCGGTAAAGAATCCCGGATTCCTGCACGATGCGTGTAGCGCGTTTCCCGGCCAGATCATCGTCGGCCTGGACGCCAAGGACGGCAAGGTCGCAACCGATGGCTGGAGCAAGCTTTCCGGCCATGAAGTGATCGACTTGGCCAAGAAATTCGAGGACTACGGCTGCGAAGCCATCGTCTACACCGACATCGGCCGCGACGGCATGATGGCCGGCGTCAACATCGAGGCCACGGTCAAGCTTGCGCAGAGCGTGGCCATCCCGGTCATCGCATCCGGCGGCGTGCACACGATCAAGGATGTCGAAGCGCTCTGTGAGGTCGAGGAAGAGGGCATCGAGGGCGTGATCTGCGGCCGCTCGATCTATGAAGGCACGCTGGACCTGCGCGCGGCCCAGGCACGCGCGGACGAGCTGGCGGGACTGGACACGGCGGAAGAATGAGTCTTGCCAAACGCATCATCCCCTGTCTCGACGTGACCGCCGGTCGCGTTGTCAAGGGCGTCAATTTCGTCGAGCTGCGCGATGCCGGCGATCCGGTCGAGATCGCGCGCCGCTACGACGACCAGGGTGCCGACGAACTGACCTTTCTCGACATCACCGCGACCTCGGACGGACGCGACCTGATCCTGAGCATCATCGAGGCGGTCGCCTCCCAGGTCTTCATTCCGCTCACCGTCGGTGGCGGCGTGCGCACCGTCGAGGATGTGCGGCGCCTGCTGAACGCCGGCGCGGACAAGATCAGCGTCAACAGCACCGCGGTGGCGAATCCGCAGATGGTGGCGGACGCCGCGCAGAAGTACGGCTCGCAGTGCATCGTCGTGGCGATCGATGCCAAGAAGAGCGCGGAAGGGCGCTGGGAAGTGTTCACCCATGGTGGACGCAAGGCGACAGGACTGGACGTGGTCGAATGGGCGTGCAAGATGGAGAGCCTGGGCGTCGGCGAGATCCTGCTGACCAGCATGGACCGCGACGGCACCAAGAGCGGCTTCGACCTCGCACTGACGCGCGCGGTATCCGACGCGGTATCGATTCCGGTGATCGCCTCGGGCGGCGTCGGCGGCCTGCAGGACCTGGCCGACGGCATCACGATCGGCCGCGCCGACGCGGTGCTCGCGGCCAGCATCTTCCACTACGGCCAGCACACCGTGCAGGAAGCCAAGCAATTCATGGCGGGGCAGGGCATCCCGATGAGGCTGGCATGAGCGCCGCGTGGCTCGACAAGGTCAAGTGGGACGAGCACGGACTCGTTCCGGTGATCGCGCAGGAAGCGGCCACCGGCGACGTGCTGATGTTTGCCTGGATGAATCGAGACGCGCTCGCGAAAACCCTCGAGCTTGGTGAAGCCGTGTACTGGAGCCGTTCCCGCAGGAAGCTGTGGCACAAGGGCGAGGAGTCCGGCCACACCCAGAAGGTGCGCGACATCCGCCTCGACTGCGACGAGGATGTGGTGCTGCTGAAGGTCGAGCAGGCCGGCGGCATCGCCTGCCATACCGGCCGCCATTCCTGCTTCTTCCAGCAGCTGAGCGGCAGCGGCGCAGATGCCGAATGGAAGGCGGTCGAACCCGTCCTCAAGGACCCCGAGCGAATCTACAAGTAAGGACGCGGCGAGCCTGCCGCCTATGCCGATGAGCGAAACCCTCAAACGTCTTTCCGACGTCATCGAATCACGCAAGCCGTCTGCCGGCGGCGATCCCGACACCTCCTATGTGGCGCGCCTGTTTTCGAAGGGAGACGACGCGATCCTGAAGAAGATCGGCGAAGAGGCCACCGAACTCGTGATGGCGGCCAAGGACGCCCGCGCCGCCGGCGATCCCGCCAAGCTCGTCTATGAATGCGCGGACCTGTGGTTCCACTCGGTCGTGCTGCTCGCGCAGTTCGGCTTGAAGCCCGATGATGTGCTGGCCGAACTCGCTCGCCGCGAGGGGATCTCCGGTATCGAAGAGAAAGCTGCACGCAGTTCCAACTGAACGAGAGGAGCACCGATGACCGACTGCATTTTCTGCAAGATCGCTGCGAAACAGATTCCATCGAAGACCGTGTACGAGGACGATGATCTGATTGCGTTTCACGACATCAACCCCGCGGCACCGGTCCATGTCCTGATCGTGCCGAAGCAGCATATCGCCACGCTCGCCGACTGCACCGAGGAACATGCGGGCCTCCTGGGCAAGATGATGTTGCTGGCTCCGCAACTCGCGCGCGAATTGGGTTGCGAGTACGCCATGGATAGCGAGTGCGGCCCTCGCGGAGGCTTCAAAACCCAGTTCAATACCGGACCTGATGGCGGTCAAGAGGTGTACCATCTGCACTTGCACCTGATCGGCGGCCCGCGTCCCTGGCGCGGTCAGCGGTAGTAGTAATTATTTGATTTAGCGGACATATTCGTCCGACAAGGAGAAGGTAATGGGTTCGTTCAGCATCTGGCACTGGTTGATCGTGCTGGTGGTCGTCTTGCTGGTATTCGGCACCAAGAAACTGGGCACGATCGGCTCGGATCTGGGCAAGGCAGTCAAGGGCTTCAAGGATGGCGTCAAGGGCGAGGAGGAGCAGAGCTCCGAGACTGCGGCCAAGCCGACCATCGACGTCGAAGCGAAGGAAAAGAAGGGCTGATGCAACGCTTCCCAGATGCGCGCGCGGCTGCATTGACGCGCGCCATGCGGGTTCATCATGATTGATCTAGGTTTCACGAAACTCGCGCTGATCGGGGTGGTTGCGCTGGTCGTCATCGGCCCCGAACGCCTGCCCAAGGTCGCGCGCATGGCTGGTACCCTGTTCGGGCGCGCCCAGCGTTACATGAACGAGGTCAAGGCCGAAGTCAGCCGCGAGATCGAGCTCGACGAGCTGCGCAAGATGCAGCAGGAAATGCAGGAGGCGGCCAGCAGCGTCGAGCGCACGATCGCGAAAAGCGTCGCCGAGATCGAGGGCGACGTGAGCGAGACCTTGCGCAACCCCTTGCTCGACACCGTCACCCCGGACCAGCTGGCCGTCAAGGCCAAGGATTTCCGCCGCAAGAAACTTGCACGCAATTCGGCGATTCCTGCCTGGTACAAGAAGCAGAATGGTCGCAAGTCGCGCATCATCTCCGGCGCCGCGCGCGTGTCCCGGTTCAGGCCCAATGCGCTCAGACGCAACACTTCATTCTTCTAAATGAGCGACGATCAAGATTCTGCAGCCGGGCAGGAAACCTTCGTCTCCCACCTGGTCGAGCTGCGCAACCGCGTGATCAAGGCCACTGCCGCGATCCTCGTGGTGTTCCTGTGTTTAATGCCATGGGCCGGTGCAATCTACGACCTGTTGGCGTTGCCGATGATGGCGGCGCTGCCGGAAGGCAGCCAGATGATCGCCACCGGTGTCATCACGCCCTTCCTCGTGCCGGTGAAGGTGACGCTGCTGGCTGCCTTCATCATCGCGCTGCCGGTCGTGCTCTACCAGGCATGGGCGTTCATTGCGCCTGGCCTGTACGCGCATGAAAAGCGGCTGGTGATGCCGCTGGTTCTCTCGTCTTCCGTTTTGTTCATGGTCGGTGTGGCGTTCTGCTACTACTTCGTGTTCGGGATGGTGTTCAAGTTCATCAACGAGTTCGCACCCGCCTCGATCGCGGTTGCGCCGGACATCGAAAGCTATTTCGGCTTCGTGATGACGCTTTTCATCGCCTTCGGACTGACCTTCGAAGTGCCGGTGGTGGTGGTCGTGCTGGTGCGCATGGGGGTGATTACGGTGCAGAAGCTCAAGGAAGTGCGGCCCTATGTAATCGTCGGCGCCTTCGTGCTTGCCGCCATCATCACGCCGCCGGACGTGATCAGCCAGTTGATGCTCGCAATTCCACTGTGCCTGCTCTATGAAGTGGGTATCTGGATTGCGCCGCTGTTCGTGCGTGCGACCCAGCCCGCCGAAGAGGCGGGCTGAAGACCTACCGGACCGCCCTCAGCCAGGCAACCAGCGGATAGGCATCCTTGAACGCGGCGGCCAGTTCTGCCGCCAGGTCAGCCGGGACCTGCTTGCCGATATCGGTTTCCGTCCACACGATGTAGCTCTTGTGTTTCAGGACGTCGGCCAGCGCTTCGTGCGCTTCGAATCCCTTGGGAATGCGGGCCAGCTTGCCTTCGTCGCGCAGTTCGCCGTAGCGCTTGCGCAGCGCCGGCGTTTTCATCGTCTTGGCAAAGCCGGCCGGGTTTTCGACGATTTCCTGCCGGATTGCTCGCAGCCGATCGGCAGGAGGCATGTACTCGCCCCCGGCGACGAGCAGCCGGCCGGCCTGATCGATATGGAAGTAGTAGGCCGGCCCCCCGCCCTGGCTCGGCTTCTTCAGGCCGCTGGCGGTGATCGCCGCCGAGAACTGCGTCTTGTACGGACTCTTGTCCTTCGAGAAGCGCATGTCGCGGTTGATGCGAAACAGCGCCTTCTTCGGATCGCAGCCGGATACGGCCGGATCGAAACGGCCAATCCTCCCGATCAGGCCGGTGACGAGATCGAGAAACTCCGCGCGCAGGATGTCGTAGCGCGGCTTGTTCATCACGAACCACGCGCGATTGTTGTTCTCTGCAAGTTCGGCAAGAAAACGAACCAGATCGCGCGTGTGCATCGGATCACTCCCTGCCGTCGCGGCGAGGGCGCGGACGCCGTCCGACCGTCACTTCAACCGCGGTTTCCTGACCGCGCCGCACCAGGGTCAACTGCGCCTTATCGCCGGGCGTCAATTGAGCGATCAGATTGAGCATGTCGGTGGTGTCTCCCACCGGCTTGCCCTGGACCGCGACGAGGATGTCGCCGGGGCGGATGCCGGCACGGTCCGCCGGCCCCCCGCGCAGCACGCCGGCGATGATCGCGCCGCCCTTCTGCGCGATGCCGAAGCTCTCCGCCAGTTCCGGCGTGATGTCCTGAGGCTCGACGCCGATCCAGCCGCGCACCACCTGGCCGGTCGTGATGATGGACTCCATCACGGTCTGGATGGTCGTGACGGGAATGGCAAACCCGATGCCAAGAGAGCCCCCGCTGCGGGAATAAATTGCGGTATTGATACCGAGAAGATTCCCCTGCGCGTCGATCAGCGCTCCACCCGAGTTGCCCGGATTGATGGCGGCGTCAGTCTGGATGAAGTTTTCGAAAGTATTGATGCCGAGCTGATTGCGCCCGAGCGCGGAAATGATCCCCATCGTCACCGTCTGGCCGACACCGAAAGGATTCCCGATTGCGAGCACCACATCCCCGACCTTCGCCTGTTCAAGCCGGCCAAGGGTAATTGCAGGAAGGTTCGGCAGGTCGATCTTCACGACGGCAAGATCGGTCTCGGGATCGGTCCCGACCACGGTGGCGACGGCCTTGCGTCCGTCCGCGAGCGCGACTTCGATTTCGTTCGCGGTCTCGATCACGTGGTTGTTGGTGAGCACATAGCCCTGCGGGCTGACCACCACGCCGGAGCCAAGGCTGAACTGCCTATCTTCGTACGGCTCGCCGAAGAAGCGCCGGAACAGCGGATCCTCCATGAACGGATGGCGCTGCTGGCGGGTGCCCTTGCTCGTGAAGATGTTGACCACGGCCGGCATGGCGCGGGCAGCGGCGTCCCGGTAGCTCGCCTGGGTGGGGGCGAGATCGGCCGGCGCCTCGAACATCGGAATGGGCATCGTCGCGATGCGCGCGGCGGCAGGTCCGCCCGCTCCGATCCACTCGGGCTTCAGGCTCGCTACAATGAACCAGAACGCCAAACCGACAGTTACGGTTTGTGCAAACAAGAGCCAGAGGCGTCGCATAAAGGCAGAAAGAATGGAACAGAAACTCGTCGATCGTGGCAGCTTGGCAGCCTATCTTGAGCAAACGCTCGATATTACCCGTTTTCGCGACTATTGCCCAAACGGACTCCAGGTTGAGGGGCGGGCGGCAATTTCCTCGGTCGTCACGGGCGTGACTGCGAGCCTTGCCTTGCTCGATGCGGCGGCCCGAGCCGGCGCCGACGCCGTCCTTGTCCACCATGGCTATTTCTGGCGCGGCGAGGATGCCCGCGTGATCGGCCCGAAGCAGCGGCGCCTGAAGCTGTTGCTGGAGCATGAAATTAACCTGTTCGCATATCACTTGCCGCTGGACGCGCATCCGGAGTTCGGCAACAACGCCCAGCTAGCACGCGTGCTGGGGCTGGAGGCGAGCGGCCGCTTCGGTGAAGGGGACCTCGGATGGATTGGCAGGGCCGGAGGCGTCTCCACCGTAGGTGAGCTGGCTGCGCGCATCGAGCAGGCGCTCGGGCGGCCCCCTCTGCTCATCGGCGATCCGGCGCAGGCTCTCGGGCCTGTCGGATGGTGCACGGGCGCCGCGCACGGCATGCTGGGGGACGCCATTGGCGCCGGCGCCAGTGCCTTCATCAGCGGCGAGATCTCGGAGCCGGTCGTCCATCTTGCGCGCGAGACCGGCGTGGCCTATCTCTCCTGCGGGCACCATGCCACCGAGCGCTACGGCATTGCGGCGCTCGGCGATCACCTGGCGCAACGTTTCGGACTCAAGCACCAGTTCATCGACATTCCGAATCCCGTGTAAGCGCCGTGCAAGCGCCGTAGCGCATCCTTCGGTTGCGACATTCATGCAAGCAGGCGCAGAGTGTGCCAATATCATGTCGCCAATGCCGGGGAAAGAAAAAGACATGTCCGAACAAGCGTTGCCCAGGTCGATCGGAGTCGTGCTCGTCGAGGATGATGCGGTAACCCGAAAGTGCCTGTCGCGCGCGATCGAATCCGAACCTTCGCTGCGCCTGCTTGCCGCGCACGACGGGGCGGCCGCGGCCATGCATTGGCTGGAGCAGGTAGAGCCTGATGTGCTTCTGTGCGATCTCGGCCTTCCGGACGGAAGCGGACTCGACGTCATACAGACGTGCGTCCGGCTCCATCCGCGCTGCGACATCATGGTCGTCACGATGTCGAGTGACGAGGAAAGCGTGCTCGCTTCAATCGAGGCCGGCGCCTCCGGCTACGTGCTGAAGGACGCCGGGCAGACCGATATCGCGCAAGCGGTGCTCGCCCTGCGGGCCGGCGGAGCGCCGATGAGTCCGGCGATCGCGCGCATGGTGCTTGCGCGTGTGCGTACCGGCGGCAGGAAGCCGGTTTCAGGGGCGTCGTCCGCGAGCGCCGCGGCGGCAAGCCTGACGAAGAAGGAGGCGGCCATTCTCGATCTCATTGCACAGGGCGACAGTTACAGCGAGGTCGCCAAGGTGTTGTCAGTGTCGGTCGGGACCGTCCAGACTCACATCAAGAATATTTACGGCAAGCTTTCCGTGCATTCGCGCGGAGAGGCCGTTTATGAGGCGCATCGCCGGGGCTGGATCAGCCTGGCGCGCCCCCCCGAAGAATCCTGACGCGGGCGGCCGTTCCGGCCCGCCTGCAGCCCCAGTCCGGCCGCCTTTTCTCGCGGGTGGCGACTGCATTCCCCAGACGTTGGCCCTGTCGCCCGTGATGCTCGGTTACGCACACGGCGCTGGATGCCGGTCGGCGCCGATCCCGCATCCGGACCTCAAATTCGTGCTTTCTTCCAGCAAACACCCTAGGGAAACATGTGCTGAATCAGTTATAATCTAAGGTTGCTAGAAGTTTCGCGTTACTACGCTTATTTACTATTGGGGTTGGTATGAGTGAAGAAAAGCAGGTCGATTCCGCTCGACGTGGCTTGCTTGTCGCGACATGCGCGGCAGGTGGCGTGGCTGGGTTGGCCACTGCGGGCGTGTTTGTGTCCACCTTCCAGCCGTCCGAGCGCGCTCGTGCCGCCGGCGCGCCGGTCGAAGTGGACATCGCTGGCCTTGCACCCGGTCAGATGGTGACGGTCGAGTGGCGCGGCAAGCCGGTATGGATTCTGAGGCGTTCGCCGGAGATGCTGGCCACGCTGCAAAAGACCGAGCCGCAAGTCGCCGACCCGCTTTCGCAGCGCAACCCCGATGAGCTGACTCCCGAGTATGCGCGCAACCCGCACCGCTCGCGCAAGCCGGAATACCTGGTGGCGGTGGGCATCTGCTCCCATTTGGGTTGCTCGCCGATCACTCGTCTGCAGCCCGGCGCGCAGCCGTCGCTGCCTGACAACTGGCTGGGAGGCTTCCTCTGCCCCTGCCACGGTTCCACTTTCGATGTCGCCGGCCGCGTGTTCCGAAACGTCCCGGCGCCGGACAACCTCGAGGTTCCGCCCCACATGTACCTGAGCGACACCCGCATCGTGATCGGCCGCGATGAGAAAGGCGAGGCCTGATCATGGCATTCCAGGAAAAACAACTCCCTCCCGACGCACCGCTGTCGCAGAAGGCCCTGAACTGGGTCGATTCGCGCTTCCCGCTCACCCCGACCTGGAAGGCGCACCTGTCCGAGTACTACGCGCCGAAGAACTTCAACTTCTGGTATGCGTTCGGCTCGCTCGCGCTGCTGGTGCTCGTGATCCAGATCGTGACCGGCATCTTCCTGGTCATGCACTACAAGCCGGATGCGAACCTGGCGTTCGCGTCGGTCGAGTACATCATGCGCGATGTGCCCTGGGGCTGGCTGGTGCGCTACATGCACTCGACCGGCGCCTCGGCCTTCTTCGTCGTGGTCTACCTGCACATGCTGCGCGGCCTGCTCTACGGTTCCTACCGCAAGCCGCGTGAGCTGGTCTGGCTGTTCGGCGTGGCGATCTTCCTGTGCCTGATGGCCGAAGCCTTCTTCGGCTACCTGCTTCCGTGGGGCCAGATGTCGTATTGGGGCGCCCAGGTGATCGTGAACCTGTTCGGCGCGATCCCGTTCATCGGTCCGGACCTGTCCCTGTGGATCCGCGGCGACTACGTGGTGTCGGATGCGACGCTGAACCGCTTCTTCTCGTTCCACGTGATCGCGATTCCGCTGGTGCTGCTCGGCCTGGTCGTCGCGCACATCATCGCGCTGCACGAAGTGGGTTCGAACAACCCGGACGGCATCGAGATCAAGGAAAAGGTTGACGCCAACGGCAAGCCGCTCGACGGCATTCCGTTCCACCCGTACTACTCGGTGCATGACGTGTACGTGGCCGCGGTGTTTCTGCTGCTGTTCTCGGCGGTTGTGTTCTTCGCGCCGGAGATGGGCGGCTACTTCCTCGAGTACAACAACTTCATCCCGGCCGACCCGCTGAAGACGCCGCCGCACATCGCGCCGGTCTGGTACTTCACG
>DATLGF010000423.1:0-5308 GCA_035540575.1 Noviherbaspirillum sp. | reverse complement strand
GATCGAGAACTGTGCGGAGCCGGCGGTGATCATCTCGCCCGGAACGAAGGTATGCAGGACCGGCGGATCGTCCGGGTCGGTGTCGGGTCCGACGATCGTGTACTCGGTTTCGCTGACGAACACCACCTCGTAGCGCGCGGTCAGCGGTGAGCCGCTGGCGCTGTTGCCCATCGAGACCACGCCGGAGCCGGTATTGGCGGCCGGCACCGCGACGTTGAAGAGGCCGTTGCCGTTCTTGACGTTCTGGAACACCGCACCGCCGGCATCATTGACGGCAATGTGGCGCAAGGGGCCGACCTGCAGCCGGCGCACGCCCTGGTCGCCCGCATACTGCACCGATCCGTCGCTGCGCGCGAATGGCTGGGTGGTCGTCTGGTACCCGGCGAACAGGAAGTTGCCGGCGCCGTCGCGCGTATTGGCGATCCCCATCAGGTCTTCCAGCCGCCCGCGCAGCTCGGTCGCCATGAACTTGCGCTGCTGATCGTCGTACGCGCCGTTGCCGGCGCTGACCAGCAGGGTCTGCACGTCCTGGATCAGTGAAGTGAGCGACTTGAGCGCCTGCTCTTCCATCGACAGCGAATGGCGCGCGCCCTGCCGGTTCACGCCGAACTGGGTGTTGAGTTCGCGCGTCTGCGTCAGCTCGAGCACCTGCGATGCGGCGACCGGATCGTCGGACGGTGACAGAATGCGCCGGCCCGACGCGATCTGCTCGGACGTGCGATTCAGGCTGGCCTGCAGCGAGCCGATGCGCGCTGCGCCAATCTCGAACAGGGTGTTGGTGCTTACGCGCATGATCAACCTCCAAGACGAAGCAGCAGCTCGAACAGCTGGTTCGCCGTTTGCATCATTTTTCCGGCCGCCTGGTAGGCCTGCTGATAGCGCAGCAGATTGGTCGCTTCCTCGTCGAGGTTGACGCCCGACTCGGCCTGCTGGGCGGTCAGTGCCTGTTCGAGGAAGCGCGTTTCGGCGCGGCCGGTCAGTTCCAGTTCATAGGTCTTGTTGCCCACGGCGCTGACCAGTTGCGCATAAGCGCCCTGATAGGTCGAGGTGCCGTTGTTCATCGTGTTCTTCGTCTGCAGCGCGCCCAACAGCACCGCATTTCGGCTGTCGCCGACGCCGCCGGTATTCGGGCCCACGGTGAAACGATCGCCGTCGGCCGGGTTGCCGGCGATCGTGAAGCTGATGCCGCCGAAACGGAAGGTATCGCCGGGCGAGTAGGCAATGCTGCCGTCGGCGTCCGTGGTGACGGTCGCGCTGCTGCCGTTGGGCCGTACCACCGTGACCTCCATATTCGGCGGAAATCCCGTCATTGCGGCGGGATTGCCCGAATGCGTGAGCGTGAGCGGCAGTCCGATGCTGGCGAGCTCGCCGGTGGCATGGACCTCACCGGCGCTGATCGTCCCGGAACCCGCGTTCGATTCCAATGCCGCGGTACGGATGGGCGAAGCCGCGGCGATCTTGGCGATGTCGGCAATCGCCACGCCGAAGCCCGACGCGCCGTTGACGGTCGGCCGGATCAGGTAATTGTCGCCGGCAAGCGGTATGCCGCTGTCCAGCGTGAACCGCACGCCGTCGATCGTCTGTGGGAAGCTGGAGAACGAGGTCACATTGCCGTCGGACAGACGGGTGACACGATACGAACCGCCCGGAACGGCTTCCAGCTTGTAATCGCTACCGGTCAGCGCGTTTGCGTCGGTGATCGCCGCGCCGATCTCGGCCGGGGGCGACGAGGCGTTGCTGCGGTTCGGTTGCACGCTCGGCGCGCCGAAGGTGAAGAAATTACCCCCGATGTCGCCATTCAGGTCCTGCCCGAGCGCATGCTGGGCATTGAAGCTCATCGCCAGCCCGATCGCGATGCGGCCGAGCTGATTCTGGGCCACGTCCAGCGAGTTGCTGCGGAATTCGAGCAGGCCGCCAAGCGTGCCGCCCGACAAGCTGCTCTCGGCCAGCGGCACCAGCTGCCCGTTGTTGTTGTAGCCGACGCTCAGCCGCGTCGGATCGGTCGGCGACGTGACGACACCGAGTTCATACGCGCGCGCGCCCATGACGACCGGCTGGCCGTTGCCGATGAAGACGTTGTAGCTCTCGCCCTGCTTGACGATGGTGGTCTTGGTTTCCTTGCTCAGCTGGTCGAGCGCGTAATCGCGCTGGTCAAGCAGGTCGTTGGCCGCGCGGCCGTCGCCGGTCGCGTGGGCCTTTTCGATTGCATCGTTCAGGCGCGCGATCTGGTTGGCGTAGACATTGATGTTGCCTACGCTGGCCTGGATCTGACCATTGATGCCCTGCTCGATCTCCTTCATCTGGCCGGCCAGCGACTGGAAGCGCGCGGCCAGCGTCTCGGCCGACGACAGCGCGGTCTGGCGCGAGGCGGCCAGGTTCGGATTCGAGGCCAGGTCCTGCACGCCCTTGAAGAAATTCTGCAGCGTCGGCGACAGGCCGGCGACCGGATCGGCGAACTGGTTGTTGATGCGGCTCAGCTGGGCGTGGTAGGTCGTCACATAGCTTTGCGAGCTCTGCGCGCTGCGCACCTGCGCGGCCAGCAGGTCGTTGTAGATGCGCCGCACGTCGACGATCTGCGTGCCCTTGCCGATATAGCCGACACCCGCGTTCTGCGCGCCGGCCGAACCCTGGACCACCATCTGGCGCGAATAGCCGGGCGTAGATGCGTTGGCTATGTTGTGGCCGGTGGTGGCCAACCCTGCCTGCGCCGCGGCCAGCGCGCTTTGGCCGATCCCGAGAATGTTTGAACTCATGGCGTCGTTTGCTTTGTAGCGATAACGTGTACTACGGCACGATCGCGGGAAACTTGAGGAGAACGGCCTTCAGCGCTTGTCAGCTCGACAATGACTGCGTGATGATGCGCGTGAGTTTGGCGGCATAGTTGGGGTCGGTCGCATAGCCGGCCTTCTGCAGGCCCTGCGCAAAACCGTGGACATCGCGCGCATTGGCGATCACGTTTTCATAACGCGGATTGCTGCGCAACAGTCGGGCGTAATCGCGAAACGCCTCCGCATACGAATCGTAGGCGCGGAATTTTTCCACCCGTTTCTCCGGCACGCCGTTCACGTATTCGGTCGTGGTCGTCTCGACCACCCTGCCCTTCCAGCCGCCGGTGGCCTTGATGCCGAACAGGTTGTGGCTGCGCGTGCCGTCGGCGCCGACGATTTCCCGTTTACCCCAGCCGCTTTCCAGCGCGGCCTGGCCGAGCATGAAGCGCGCGGGAATCCCGGTCATCCGGCTGGCTTCTTCCGCATGCGGCGCCAGCCGCTGCTGGAACGCGCGCACGTGTTCCGGCTGCGCCGTGTTCGGCCGCGCCTGCTCGGACATCGCCGCCACCCAGGCGGCCGCGGCCGAAGCGGAGGCCGGCGCGGGAGCCGGTGCCGGTGCCGGCATTGGTGCAACGAACGGGACGCCGGCGCGCGGCGCGCCGGTCGCCATCGGGTCGCTACCCATCGAGCCGGACAATTGGCGCACCAGCACATCGGCCAGGCCGATGCCGCGCGAGGCCATGGTCTGGCTCAGCTGCTGGTCCAGCATCGTCGTGTACATCCGGGTCTGCTCGTTGTCGAAGATGCCGTCGCCGGGCGTGGCTTCGCGCATGCTCTTGAGCAGCATGTTCATGAACATCGCCTCGAACTGCTTTGCGACGGCCTTCAACGCCTCCGGCGAATCCTCGCGCGCGGCGTGGCGCAGCTGCCCGAGGTCGCGCGTATCGAGCGCGAAGCGGTGCGAGTTGTCGAGCGGGTCGAGCATCAGATGATCTCAAGCTCGGCGCGCAGCGAACCTGCGGCCTTCATCGCCTGCAGGATCGCGAGCAGGTCCTGCGGCGTGGCGCCGATCGCATTCAGGGCCTTGACCACGTCGGCCAGCGAAGTGCCACCCTTGAGCAGCATCACCTGGCCGGGGTCGCTGCGCAGTTCGATCTGCGATGCGGTGGTGACCACGGTCTGCCCGCCCGAGAACGGCCCCGGCTGGCTGACGATAGGCTCGGTGCTGATCACGACCGACAGATTGCCGTGCGAGACCGCGCAACTGTCCAGCGTGACCGCCTGGTTCATCACGACCGAGCCGGTGCGCGCATTGAGGATCACCTTCGCCGCCGTCTGCGCCGGGGTCACGCGCAGGCTTTCGAGCGCGCCGAGGAAGGCCACGCGTTCGTCGCTCGATTGCGGGGCGCGTACGCGGATCACGCGCCCGTCCTGGGCGGCGGCGGTGTCGGGACCGAAGCGCTGGTTGATCGCCTCAACCACGCGGCTCGCAGTGGAGAACGAGGTGTCGTGCAGCTCGAGGAAGACCGCGTCGGCCTGGCCGAGCGTGGTCGGCACCGCGCGCTCGACGGTGGCGCCGGCCGAGATGCGGCCCACGCTCAGGTGGTTGACCTGGGCCTTGCTGCCGCTGGCCGCGGCACCGGCGCCGCCCACCAGCACATTGCCCTGGGCGATGCCGTAGATCTGGCCGTCGGCGCCCTTGAGCGGCGTCATCAACAGCGTACCGCCGCGCAGGCTCTTGGCGTTACCCATCGAGGAGACCGTCACGTCCAGCGTCTGGCCGGGCTGTGCGAAGGCCGGCAGCGATGCCGTCACCATCACCGCCGCTACGTTCTTCAGCTGCAGGCTGGTCCCGGGCGGGACGGTCACGCCCATGCTCTGCAGCATGCTGACCACGCTTTGCACGGTGAACGGCGCCTGGGTGGTCTGGTCGCCGCTGCCGTCCAGGCCGACCACCAGACCGTAGCCGATCAGCTGGTTCTGCCGCACGCCCTGGATCGACGAAATGTCGAGCAGGCGTTCCTGCGCAAACGCGCCGGTGCCCAGCGCGAGGCACAGCGCGCCGAGCGCCGAGGCCAGCAGACGTCGCACTCCGAATGAGGACGGCGTGGTCATTGATTCTCCTTTACAGCGGCAAGAGGCTCAGGAAGAAGCGCGAAAGCTGCGACATCATCTCGGCCTTGTCGATGCGGGTATTGGTGCGGTACTCGACGCGCGCGTCGGCCACCTGGGTCGATGGCACGACGTTGCCGGCCATGATCGTGTCGGGATTCACGACGCCGGAGAAGCGCACGTATTCGACGCCCTTGTCCAGCGCCACCTGCTTCTCGCCGGAGACCACCAGGTTGCCATTGGGCAGTACATCGACGACGGTGGTCGTGATCGTGCCGCTGAAGGTGTTGCTCGAACTGGCCGTGCCCTTGTCCTGGAAGCTGTTGCTGGAGCTGGCCGATACCGAGGCGCGCGCCAGCGTGCTTGCCGGCACGCCGAACAGCGCGGGCACCGCGGCTTCGACGCTGCCGGATTTCGACATGGCGTTC
>DATLGF010000422.1:0-4674 GCA_035540575.1 Noviherbaspirillum sp. | reverse complement strand
GGATCAGCAGACGCCCCTTCGGGGTCACCGTGATCCACTCCGGTTCAACGACCACAAGGCCGTCAGCCTAGAGCACGCGCAACTGCCCCAGCTCATTGGCGAAGTACTCGTAGAACGTGATCGGATGGGCCAGTTCCAGCGACGAGATCGACAGCTCGAAATTGCACATCAACATCTGGATGATCAGGCGGCGCAACAGGTCGTCGACCGACAGCTTGATCCCGCGCGCGATCGGCAGCTCGCCGCGCTCGATGCGCTCGTAGTACGCCTCCAGCGTCTTTTCGTTCTGGCTGTAGGTGGAGCCGACCGCGCTGATCGCGGAGACGCCGCAGGACACCATCTCGGCGTCGGCATGCGTCGAATATCCCTGAAAGTTGCGGTGCAGCCGGCCCTGGCGCTGGGCGATCGCGAGCTCGTCGTCCGGCTTGGCGAAATGATCCATGCCGATGTACACATAGCCGGCGTCGGTCAGGCGCCGGATGCACAGTGACAGCATGTCCAGCTTGGTCTCCGCGCTCGGCAGATCCTCTTCGTTGATCCGGCGTTGCGGCTTGAACAAGGCCGGCATGTGCGCGTAGTTGTAAATCGAGATGCGATCCGGGTCGGCGGCAATCACCTTCGCCAGCGTCTTGCCCATCGTGATCACGTTCTGCAGCGGCAGGCCGTAAATCAGGTCGATCGACACCGAGCGAAATCCGGCCTCGCGCGCGGCAGCAATCGCGTCGAGCGTGCATTGCTCGGGCTGGATCCGGTTGACCGCCCGCTGCACGTCCGGATCGAAATCCTGCACCCCGAGGCTCAAACGGTTGAAGCCCTGCGCTCTCAATGTGTGGATGCGCTGCGGCGTGACGGTGCGCGGGTCGATCTCGATCGAGAACTCGCCCGCCTCGTCGGTCGCGAAGCGAAACCAGCGGCGCGCGTGGGCGAGCAAATCCGACATCTGCGCGTCGCTGAAGTAAGTCGGCGTGCCGCCGCCCAGATGCAGCTGCTCGACCTGCTGGTTCATGCCCTCGAACAGCTTGCCCTGCATCTCGATCTCGCGCTTCAGGTAGGTCAGGTAGATCTCGGCCTTCGCATGGTTTTTCGTGACGATCTTGTTGCACGCGCAGTAGTAGCAGACCGTGTCGCAGAACGGCACATGGATATAGAGCGAGAGCGGATTGCGCGCGCCCATCGCACGCACATTGTTCACCGCCTGCAGGTAGTCGCCCATGCCGAAGCACTCGTTGAAGCGGTCCGCAGTTGGGTACGAGGTGTAGCGCGGCCCTTGACGGCTCAGCTTGCGGATCAGCGCCGCGTCGAACTGGACCGGCGGAAGGATGGATGCTGCGGCTGTGGCGAATGCCATTTGAACTCCTGCTGCCGCCGCGCGGATCGCGGGGCTTCATGACAGCGGGAGTGTAGGGATTCGCGTGTCGGCACCACCTTGATCCAGGTCAAAACGCCCGGAATGCCCGAGTCTGCGCGGATCTCGGCTTGTACCCGGGGGTACCCGACTCCTGCGCCGTCGCTCCTGCGCGAACGACATTGCCAGGGTTTCAGTACCTGTACGCGAATGGAGTCCGGTTCAGGCCATGCCGCCTTTCGGAACCCGATCTCCCGAAAAATTTGACTTGAGTCAAAAACGCCCAAAACAGAAGCTTGCGCAATCGCGTTCTTGTAGACGCATTTTCATGCAAGCCCTACGCTGTTTTCACGGCTGCAGTCCCCGAACATCCGCAGCCCCAACAATTTCAAATCACGAACAAGAGGTGTCGGATGTCTTACAAGACCATACTCGTCCATGTCGACAAGGACCAACACGCGGCAGAGCGCATCGCGCTCGCCTCCCGCATTGCCAATGCGCAGAATGCGCATCTGGTGGGCGTTGCGCCGACCGGCGTCTCGCGCCTGGTGTATCAGACCCGCTACGTGTACGACGGCGGGCGGATGGCGAGCAACCTGGACGAGCACCTGGATCGCCTGCGCGCGGAAGCTGCCTCGGCACTGAATGCGTTCGAGGCCGAAGTGGACAAGATCGGCGCACGCTCGTTTGAATCGCGACCGGTTGATGACGAAGCTGGTGCCGCAATCAGTCTGCAGGCGCGTTATGCCGACCTCGTCGTTCTCGGCCAGTACGACCCGGAGCACGCGTCGGCGGTCACGATGTCGGACTTTCCCGAATTCGTCGTCATGAATTCAGGACGGCCGGTGTTGCTCGTTCCTTACACCGGTCATTTCCCGGAAGCCGGCAAGCGCGTGATGATCGCGTGGGACGCGAGCACCAGCGCCACGCGCGCGGTCACCGCGGCCATTCCCCTGCTCAAGCAGGCTGCGCAGGTTGATGTCGTGGTCTTCAATGGCGAGTCGAGCGACGAGGGTCATGGCGAGCAGCCCGGCGCCGATATTGCGCTCTACCTCGCGCGCCATGGCGTGCAGGTCAACGTGGTGCGCCAGAAGACGTCGGGCATCGACGTAGGCAACGCGCTGCTGTCGATGGCCAGCGACCTCGGCTCGGACATGATGGTGATGGGCGGTTATGGCCACTCGCGCTTCCGCGAGATCCTGCTCGGCGGCGTCACGCGCACCGTGCTCCAATCGATGACCGTGCCGGTGCTGATGGCTCACTGAGCGGACGTCCGCCTTCACATTCACTCTTTGACTACAACCATGTTCAACAAGATTCTTGTCCCCACCGACGGCTCACCGTTGTCTGAAAAGGCCGTTTCCACCGCGGTCGAGTGGGCGCGGTCGAACGGCGCCGCGCTCGTCGTGCTCTCGGTCGCCGAACCGCATTACGCGCCGCAGCTTGCGGAAGGCTCGACCGTCGTTGACGCAAACGCCTACAACCGCAAGATGCTCGAAATCGCGCAAGCGAACGTAGCCGCGGCCGCCGCGGCGGCCAGGGAAGCCGGCGTTCCGTGTGAGACGCTGGTGCGCACCTCGATGAATCCGCATGAAGAGATCGTGAATGCATCGAAGGAACGCGCCTGCGATGTCATCGTGATGGCCTCGCATGGACGCAAGGGCCTGCGCGCCCTGTTTGTCGGCAGCGAAACCCACAAGGTTCTCGCGTATTCGACCGTGCCGGTACTGGTAGTCCGGTGATCGCCGTGGTGGCAACCTGGGACCTCCGCACTTCTACGAAGGCGGACGGCAACCTCGCGTTGCGCGCGGTGAGAATCCCGGCGCTTCAGGCGCACGCTACGACGCGCGGCGCCTGAATCCCCCTCTGCAGCCGGCGGACTGGATCGCGCTTGGCGTGAGCGCGGGCAGGCCGTCGGCGGAACAGGGCAGTGCCCTGTTCATGCCGCCACTCCGGCCGGCGCCGGCAGCACACCATTGAGCAGGTATTCGATCAGTTCGCGCACGCTGCGGATCTCGCTGCCGAACGGCAGCTTCTCCGAGCCTCGGAAGAACAGTCCGCGCTTGACGTCGCCGTTGAGCGCGAATGCGAGCTGGGTATCGATACAGAACTGTCCGGCTTTTGCGATGCCGTCGCGCAGCCCGCATTGCGCGAGGCAGTCGAAGCCCACCGTGCACGGCTTCGGGCCGGCCTTGCGCTGCAGCTTGGCTTCCTTGTCCAGGTAGTTCGCGAGCCACGGCGTCTTCACGCCGCGCGCGGGCAGCCCGGCCACGCTCATGAAGGTGACGATGTCTTCCGGCTTCGCCTCCGCCAGCACCGTCTTGAAGTTGATGTGGGCATCGCCCTCCTCGGTGACTGCGAATGCGGTGCCGAGCTGCACCGCGCTCGCCCCCATGTCCAGCAGGCGCTTCACCTGCTCCGGGCTGTTCACCCCGCCGGCGGCCACCAGCGGGATACGTTCGCTCTCGATGCCCAGTTCCCGGAACAGCGCCTGCGTGCCTTCGATCACTTCGGGAAACGCGAAATGCGGCTGGTCGACATCCTCGATCTTCGCCGCGCCGAGATGGCCGGCCGCGTAGCGCGGATTCTCGATCACGATCGCATCCGGCAGCCGGTTCTTGCGCATCCATTTCTTCAGGATCAGCGCGATCCCGCGCACGTCCGACAGGATGGGCAGCAGCGCCACGTCTGGATGCTCGGCGGTCAGCTCGGGCAGGTCCAGCGGCAGGCCCGCGCCGACCACGACCGCGTCCGCCCCGCTCTCGCAGGTCTGCCGCACATAGGACGCGTACTCGGCCACCGCGCGCATCACGTTCACGCCGACCACGCCATTGCCGTCGGCCAGCTGTTTCGCTGCCCGGATCTCGCGATCGAGAGCAACCAGGTTCGCCCGGTCGATCATCGCCTTGTCGCGCGACTTGCCGGTCTCGGCCATCAGGTCTGGATGATGACGGCGCAGGTCCACGCTGGAAATCGTGCCGAAGCCGCCCAGACGCGCGACGTTTCCGGCCAGACGGTGCGCGGAGATGCCGACGCCCATCCCTCCCTGCACGATGGGCAGCAGGCTCCTGCCCTTGAGCTTCAACCGTTTGAGAGCAGTATTCAGCACAGCGGTCTTTCCATTCGAAAAAGCGACCTGCGAATCTATCAAGCGGGATTTTTTACATGTTTGATCTGAGTCAAGCGCCTCCGTGCCCGCCTGTTGGACACGTGCGACCGGCCCTGTCAACGGTCGGGGTGTTAGAGTCCAACCACGACAAACATGCATTTTTTCCAATCATCATCCTGATTAGAATGGCAAGTTTGCATACGAAAGGAGTACGACTTGG
>DATLGF010000421.1:0-2717 GCA_035540575.1 Noviherbaspirillum sp. | reverse complement strand
TGTCGATGCCGCGCAACTGGAGGATGGTGTTGCGCACTGCGGCCTCGAGCAGCACGGCGAGGTTGCGTCCGGCCTCGACCGGGATCACCACCTTGCGGATCGGCAGGCCGAGCACGTCCTGGGTCTGGGAATGCAGCGGCAGGCGTTCGTAGTTCTCTTCCAGCGTCTTGCGCCGAACCAGGTGTACGATCAGCTTCAGGCGCATCTTCCGGCGCACCGCGGTTTCGCCAAAGATGGTCTTGATATCGAGCAGGCCAAGTCCCCGCACTTCGAGCAGGTTCTGCAGCAGCGGCGGGCAGCGGCCTTCGATCATGTTCGGGGCGATGCGCGAGAATTCGACCGCGTCGTCCGCCACCAGCCCGTGGTTGCGCGAGATCAGCTCCAGGCCGAGCTCGCTCTTGCCCAGCCCCGATTCGCCGGTAATCAGCACGCCCACGCCGAGCACGTCCATGAACACGCCGTGCATCGTGATGCGCTGGGCCAGCTCCTTGGACAGATACACGCGCAGGTAGTCGATCACCTGGGCCGCGGGCAGCGGCGTCGAAAAGAGCGGGATGTCCTTTTCGTCGCAGACCGCGAGAATGTCAGGCGGCGTTTCCAGTCCCTGGGCGATGATGAAGGCGGGCGGTTCGCCGGCGACCAGTTCATCGGTCTGGTACTTGCGGGAGTTCGGCGAGAGCTTGTTGTAGTAGCGCACCTCCTGGTGGCCGAATACCTGGATGCGTCCGGGGTGGATCAGATTCAGGTGCCCGACCTGGTCGGCGGCGGAAGTGGCGTCGCCGGAAATGCGGCGTTCGCCGCCGGCAAAGCCGGCAAACCATCCCAGCTGCAGCGAATCGCGCGTATCGTCGTAGAGCTGCTGGATCGTGAGATGGGTGGTGGTAGGCATGGCGGTATGCCTAGGCGTGCACGCTCGGCTGCCAGGCCACGATGCGCTTGTGGACCGAAGCCGGATCCGGATCGGAGGCCAGTTCCGCGCGCAGCGCTTCGTCGGAAAACATTTCGGCAACCTCGGCGAGTATCTCGAGGTGTTGCTGGGTCACGTGATCGGGAATCAGCAGGAAGACCAGGAGCCGCACCGGCTGCCCGTCCGGCGATTCGAACGGGATTGCTTCCTTGAGCCGTACAAATGCCGCCAGCGGGGACTTCAAACCCTTGATGCGCCCGTGAGGGACAGCCACGCCATGCCCGAGGCCGGTGGAACCGAGCCGCTCGCGCGCGAACAGGTTGTCGGAAACGGTCGAGCGGGCAATGCTGCAATTGTTCTCGAATAGCAGACCGGCCTGCTCAAACGCGCGCTTCTTGCTGGAGACCTCCAGGTCGAGCGCGACATTGGAGACGGGCAGGATTTTGGCGAGATTGGTCATGATTCCACTGATGATGCATTGCACAATGCCAGCGTTCGAGACGCATTATAGGCCTGTTTGAAGCTTCGTACTGTCGCAGAATAGAACGCCCGATCGGTGCGACTCTTGACGCGGGGCAGGAATCGCGCCTGGGTTCGAGCCGTGGCAGCAGGGACGGTCCTGGACGTGTCAGACTCGTACATCGCCGGAAAGTTTCCCGTGGACAAGGTCATTGCCGCGCACCGCGCAGATTCGGCGGGCGGGAGCCGGTCGTGAAGTTGCTGCGCCAGGGATTGATGTCAAGGCCGCCCCGCCTTGTATAGCGGGCATACACCGCAAGCTTCTGTGGTCGGCAGGCGCGCATGATGTCCATGAAAATGCGTTCGACGCACTGTTCATGGAATTCGTCATGGTCGCGAAACCCGATCAGGTACTGCAGCAGCCCTTCCTGGTCGATCTGCGGACCGACGTAGCGGATCTGCACGCTGCCCCAGTCCGGCTGGCCGGTCACCAGGCAGTTGGACTTGAGCAGGTGCGAGACCAGCGTCTCTTCCACGATCGCTTCCTCGTGCGCGGCGCGCAGCAATGCCGGGTTCGGGCGGTATTCGCTGACTTCGATGTCCAGCCGGTCCAGCAGCAGGCCTTCCAGTTCCGACATCCGGATCGCGCCGAAGGCCTCGGGCAGTGTCAGCTTGACATGGACGTTGGCGCCGAAGCCGGCCGAAAGGTCGGCCTGAAGCCGCGCGACCAGCGCCTCCGGCGATTCGAGCCGCGTCTGGTTGTAGGAATTCAGATACAGCTTGAACGACTTGGACTCGACGATGTTGGGCGAGTCGGCCGGCACGGTGAAGGTGGCGATGGCAACCTGCGGCTTGCCGCGCGGGTTCAGCCATGACACTTCGTAGGCGTTCCAGATATCGACGCCGAAGAACGGCAGCGTGCCCTGGATGCCGAGTTCGTCGCGCTTGGGGCCGCGCGGGATCGGGAATAGCAGCGAGGGGTCGTATTGGCCCTGGTAGGCGACCGGCTTGCCGAGCGGCGAGCCTTCAGGGGCATGGGAGACGGTCATGATGGGTGCGGCTTGTGGCGGCGCCGCGGCGCCGCCGTCGGATTACAAAAACAGTTTATACGCAGGGTTGTCCGTTTCGTCCCAGTGGCGGTAGCCGAGCGTGGACAGGAAGGCGCGGAAGTCCCTCATTTCCTTCTTCGGAACCTGCAGGCCGACCAGGATGCGGCCGACGTCGCCGCCCTGGTTACGGTAATGGAACAGGCTGATGTTCCAGTTCGGGGACATGCTGTCCAGGAATCGCATCAGCGCGCCCGGGCGTTCCGGAAACTCGAACCGATAAAGAAGCTCGTTCTGTGCCAGCG
>DATLGF010000420.1:0-5255 GCA_035540575.1 Noviherbaspirillum sp. | reverse complement strand
GGACTACGGCGTTCATCGCGCCGGCGCTGGTTCCGCTCACGCCGTCGATCTCCAGACGCTCCTCGTCGAGCAGCCGGTCCAGCACGCCCCAGGTGAAGGCGCCATGCGCGCCGCCGCCCTGCAGCGCGAGGTCGATGCGTTTGATCTCGGTGTTTGCCATGCTTCAGTTTCTCCCGTGAATGCAGCTACGCCAATGCGTGGACAAAGTCTCTCGGAAAGAGTGCGCGGGGGCGGAAAAAATCCGCCAAGCGCACCGATACCGATACGCAAAAGCCGGTTGCTTTTCGTTCGCGTCTCAGTCCAGCCCCGGCTCCCACCAGGACGGCAGCAGCGCGCGTACCTCGCTGCGGGCAAAGCGCTCGTCCATCAGGTAGACCGCGCCCCGGTCGTCCGGCGAACGGATCACCCGCCCGGCCGCCTGCACGACCTTGCGCAAGCCGGGATAGAGGTAGGCGTACTCGTGGCCGCTGCCGAAATGCGCCTGCATGCGCGCCTTCACCGCTTCGTTGAACGGATTGACCTGAGGCATCCCCAGCGTCGCGATGAAGGCGCCGATCAGCCGCTCGCCGGGCAAATCGACGCCCTCGGCGAACGCGCCGCCGAGCACGGCGAAGCCGATGCCGGCGCCGGCGGGCCGGAACTGCGCGAGGAACGCCTCGCGCGCCGCCTCGTCCATCCCGCGCGCCTGCTCCCAGACGGGAATGTCCGGAAACCGCGCGTGCAGCGCATCCGCGGCCTGTCGCAGGTACTCGAAACTGCTGAAGAAGGCAAGGTAGTTGCCCGGCCGCTCGCTCCAGGCCTTGCCCATCAGTTCGACCACATTCCCAAGCGAGGCTGTGCGGTCGCGGTAGCGGGTCGACACCTTGCGTGCGATCCGCACCGCGAGCTGGCTGGCCTGGAACGGCGATTCCACCTCGACCCAGGCGAGCGTGTCCGGCAGGCCCAGCGTGTCGCAGTGGAAGTACCAGGGGTTGAGCGTGGCGGAGAACAGCGTCGCGGCCTGGGCCGCGCGAAAGCGTGCGCCGATGAAGGGCGCCGGGATCACGTTGCGGATCCCGAGCCGGGCGTTGCGCGCGCGGCCGCCGGCGACGACGGCGATATCGAACAGCGAGTGCGGGCCGAACGCCTCGGCCATGCGCAGGAAATGCAGCGCGTCGAAGTAGAACCGCTGCAGCAGGGGATCGGCATGGCCGGGGTGCTCGGCATAGAACGCGCCGATCTCCGCAACCGTCTGTTGCAGTGTGCCGACCAGGCGGCCGGGAAGGGCTTCGCAGATGCGGTACGCGGCCTCGTCTTCGCGCGCCAGCGCATTCCAGCCGCGATGCAGGCGCTCGAAGCTCGACGCCAGCCCCGCCGGCGCCTGGCGGCGCAACTGGCGCAGCGTGCCCTGATCGAGTTCCGCCGAGTACATGGCGCGCGCGCGTTCGAGCAGGTTGTGCGCCTCGTCGACCAGAAGGCCGACGCGCCAGCCGTTCTCCGCCGCCAGCGCATACAGCAGCGCACTGGCGTCGAAGTAGTAGTTGTAGTCGCCCACGATCACATCCGCCCAACGCACCAGGTCCTGGGCCAGGTAGTACGGGCAGACGCCATGGGCAAGCGCGGCCTCGCGCAATGCGGTCCTGGTCAGCATCGGCTCGCGCAGCGCCGCCTCACGCGCCTGCGGCAGCCGGTCGTAGAAGCCCTGCGCAAGGGGGCAGGATTCGCCGTGGCAGGCCTTGTCCGGATGCTCGCAGGCCTTGTCACGCGCGATCAGCTCGATCGTGCGCAGCGGCAGGGGACTGTCCTTGCGCAGGACCTGGACCGCCTCGAGCGCGAGCGCGCGCCCGGGCGTCTTCGCGGTCAGGAAGAACACCTTGTCGAGTCCCGTTTCGGAATCGGCGGCGGCCTTGAGCATCGGGAACAGCGTGCCTATCGTCTTGCCGATGCCGGTCGGCGCCTGCGCGAGCAGGCAGCGGCGATGGCGCGCGGCGCGAAATACCGCCTCGGCGAGCCGGCGCTGTCCGGCGCGGAACTGCGCGTGCGGGAAGGCGAGGGCGCGCAGCGCGTCGTCACGCGCCTGGCGGTGCGCCGTTTCCTGTTCGGCCCAGGCCGCGAAGCGCGCGCAATGCGCTTCGAAGAAAGCGCGCAGCGTGTCGGCACTGCAGTGCTCCTCGAGCACGGTTTCGCGCTGGCTGCCGATCTCGAAGTAGACCAGCGCCACGCCGATCTCGGCCAGCCCGAACTTCTCGCACAGCATCCAGCCGTAGAACTTCGCCTGCGCCCAGTGCAGCTGGCGGTGATTCGCCGGCATGCGCTCTAGCTCGCCGCGATAGGTCTTGATTTCCTCGACCCGGTTCCGCGCCGGGTCGAAACCGTCGGCGCGTCCTCGCACCGCCAGCCCCGCACATTCGGATTCCAGCTGGATCTCGGTCTGGTAGCCGGAGCCGCGCCGTCCGGCGACGAACTGGTGGCCGGCGATGCCTTCCTGCGCGGTGGGCGCCGGCGAAAAGCGCAGGTCGAGGTCGCCCGCCTTGGCCGTGAACTCGGCCAGTTCGCGCACCGCGATCCGGTACATCAGGCATCCTCCCAGCGCACATAGCACACGGCTACCGGGATGTCATGCTGCGCGAACCTGTGCAGCCAGCGGATCTGGTTGTCCTGCAGCCGGTCGCCCGGCCCCTTGACCTCGATCATCCGGTAGCGCCGCTCGTCTTGGAAGAACTGGATCAGATCGGGCAGGCCGGCGCAGTTGCTGCCGATGTCGAACAGCATGCGCTCGAAGATGGGGCGCAGGTGGGAAGCGGGGATGCAGTCGAGCGCCAGTTCGAGCAGGCCCGGGTCCAGCAGCGGCCAGGCGACGAAGGGCGAGGCGATGCCGGATTTCTCCTCATACGTGGCCAGTATCGTGCGCCGGTAGGCGTCGCTGTCGAGCTCGGCGAAACAGGCGTCGAACAGTGCGGCGCGGCGCGCGTGGAAATCCGGGCTGTGCAGGTCCGCCGGTCCGCTGTGGAACGGATGGAAGAAGGCGCCCGGCAACGGTGCGAATATCGCGCGCCAGCACAACAGACCGAACAGCGAACTCAAGAGCGCATTCTCGACGTAAAACACCGGAGCCTGCGGCTCCCGCAGCCGCTGCGCGACGGCCAGTTCGACGCCCGCTTCGTCCGGGCCGGGCAGGACCAGGTCGATCCGTTCGAATGGCGGCGCCCCGGCCAGTGCCGGCCTGGCGAGGCCGAGCTTGCGCGCCAGGCGCGGCAGCATGCGCGCGACCTGCTGCAGTTCGCTCTCGTTCTCCGGGTGCGCGCTGGCCGCGCTGGCGAGCCGCCAGGCTTCGTCGTGGCGTTCGAGGCGCTCGAGCACGCGCACAAAGCGCAGGCGTGCGCCGGCGTGGCGGCAGCCGGCATACAGCGCGCGCGCCTCCTCCAGCCTGTCCTCGCGTTCGAGCTGCTGACCGATCGAGAACAGCAGCTTCTCTCGCCGCGCGGCGAGCCAGGGATTGTCGGACAGCGCCGCCGGCAGCGCCGCAAGCACCTCGGCGGCCGGCTCGCCTCCGGCCAGCCGCTGCCGGCAGTCCTGCAGCAGCAGGAAATGATCGACGTCCGCGCGTGTGCGGAACCCGAGCGCGTTGTCGCTCAGGTCGACCTGTTCGTAGCGGTAGATGCCGAGGTCCGCCAGCACGAACTCGGTCCAGTCCTGGTAGGCATTGCCAAAGAAAAGCAGGCGCAAGCGCTCGCACAGCGGGTCCACCGCATTCAGGTAGACGCAGTCCGTGCTCGCCGGATGCCAGGCGGCGTAGGGGCGCGGCGCTTCGTGCGCCGAGCGCAGATGCTCGAGCAGTTCCGCCTTCGGCATGGCCGCGACTGCCGGCGCAAGACTGAAGGCAGCGGCAAGCTCGGCCTTGGTCATCAGCGCGAACAAGGTGTCGATCTCGAGCACCGGCTGTTCGTCGACCCAGCCCTCGGCCACCAGCGGCGCGGCCGCCTTGCGCGGGCAGCCGATCTCGTCATAGCGCAGCTTGCTGGAACGGAAATGGCTGCCCTTGCGCATCACCATGCGCACCAGCAGCGCACGGGAAGGACGGGGCAGGGTGGGAAAACGCGCGATGAATGCCTGCTCGGCGTCGTCAAGCAGGTGGCAGTAGCGCGCCCCGACCCAGTCGAGCGCGCGTTCGAAGTTGCCAAGGTAGTAAAACGGATCTTCCAGGACGTGCTGCATCCCGCCATTATCCCAGCAGGACGCGGTTGCGCGGCGTGTTCAGCCTGTCAGCAGCTTCGCCGCCCGCACGCCGCTGCGCACGGCGCCTTCCAGCGTGGCCGGATAGTCGCCGGCGGTGTAGTCGCCGGCCAGCACGAGTCCCGGGCACCCGGTGTCGTTCTCCGGCCGCGCCAGCTCCGGCGTGCAGGAAAATGTCGCCCGCTTCTCGGAAATCACCTTGCGCCAGACCGGCCTCTCCAGCTCCGGTTTGCCGAACACGCGTGCAAGCTGGGCGGCGATCGCCGCTGCCAGCGCTTCATGTCCCTGCGCCAGCGCATCGCCGGATGCGCTGACCACCACCGCCAGCATTCCGGCTGCGCCGCTGTCGAGCTGGCCGCGGTCGAACACGAACTGGCCCCAGTCGCCGTTGACAGGATCTTCGACCAGCGCAAAGAACGGCTGCTCCAGGCGCAGCGCCGCCTCGTACTGCAGGTAGCAGGTGGTGATCGGTTCGTGACGCAGCCCCGCGAGCAGGTGGTTCGCGCACACGCCTTCCAGCAGACCGGCCGCCGTGGATGGGGGCAGGGCGGCGACCACCGCATCGAAGTCCTCGCCGTCGACCTGCCAGCCCGCCGCGGTCCGTTCCAGAGTTCGCACCGCCTGCCCGCGCAGCACGCGCCCGCGATGTTGTTCGACGAAGCGCGCCGCCGCTTCCGGAAACAGCGTGCTCAGGTCCACGCGCGGCAGCAGCATGTCGGATGCGCTGCGGCGCGCGCCGAGGCTGTCGCGCAGCACGTTCAGGAACACCTGGGCCGAGGCCCGTTCCGGCGGCGTGTTCAGCGCCGCGATGCACAGCGGCCGCCACATCAGCTGCACCAGCGCCGCGGTCTGGTCGTGACGCTCCAGCAGTTCGGCGACGCTGCAATCCTCGTTCATGCGCCAGTCGATCCAGCGCATCGTGCTCGAAAAGCGCGCCAGCGCCAGCTTGTCCGCGCGCGTGAGGCCGCGCGCCCGCAGCAGCGCGACGATCACGTGCCACGGCGCCGGCAGGCGCGGCGCGACGAAATCCATGCCGGTGCCGT
>DATLGF010000419.1:0-2516 GCA_035540575.1 Noviherbaspirillum sp. | reverse complement strand
GCGCACCGCCGGCTTCAATTCCATCGACGTCGGCGCGATGACGCAGGAAAGCTGGGCGCTGCACTATCTGCTGATGTTCATCGGTGGCGGCAGCGCGAGCACCGCCGGCGGCGTGAAAGTCGGCACCGCGGCGATCCTCGCGCTGCTGGTGATTTCCGAGATCCGCGGCCATCCCGACACCGAGGCCTTCGGCCGCCGCGTCGGACCCGCCGCCCAGCGTCAGGCGATTACGGTGCTGGTGCTGGGCAGCGCGATGGTCGTGCTCGGTACGCTGCTGCTGCTGCGCATCACCGATTTCCCGATCAGCCGCATCATCTTCGAAGTCATTTCGGCTTTCGGCACTGTCGGACTGTCGACCGGCATCACGGCCGACCTGCCGCCCGCCGGCCAGTTCATCCTGACCCTCCTGATGTACTTCGGGCGGGTCGGCACCATCACGCTGGCGACCTCGCTGGTATTGAGGGAGCGGCGCATGCCATACCGCTATCCTGAGGAGCATCCAATTGTTGGGTAGGATTTTTACGGAGCAGTTCGCCTTCTCGAAGGGCGACAGCGTTGTCGTCATCGGGCTGGGACGTTTCGGCGGCGCCGTCGCGCAATCGCTGATGAGCCTGGGACACGACGTGATGGGCATCGACAAGGACCCGGAGCCGGTGCAGGCCTGGGCCGACAAGCTGACCCACGCGGTGCAGGCGGATTCGACCAACGAGACGGTGATGCTGCAACTGGGCGTGGCTGATTTCGCGCACGCGATCGTCGGCATCGGGTCGGATGTGTCGGCCAGCCTGATGACGCTGATGGTGCTGACCGAACTCGGGATCAAGGACATCTGGCTCAAGGCGATGACGGCCGAGCACGGCAAGATCGCCCAACGCATCGGCGCCCATCACGTGATCTCGCCTGAAGCGGACATGGGGGCGCGGGTCGCGCACCTGATCACCGGCCGGCTGATGGATTTCATCGAGTTCGACGACGGCTTTGCGATCGCGAAGATTCGCGCGCCGGCGCTCACGCACGACCAGAAGCTCGCGGATTCCCACGTGCGCGAACGCTTCGGCGTGACGGTGGTGGGCGTCAAGCGCACCCATGAAGACTTCCAGCATGCGACGCCCGCGACCCTCATCCAGCCGGGCGACCTGCTGATCGTGTCCGGTCCGACCAAGAAGATTGAGCTGTTCGCGGGTGGCGGCAGAAAGCCGTAGCGCCGCGACGACCGGCGCCGCATGCTCTAGGGGCCGCCTGCATTCCGAGACGAGCGTCCTACCCGCCCTGCAAGATCCACCGCACGAGTGCCCTGGCCTCTTCCTGGGAAACATTCGTGTTCGCCGGCATGGGAATCGCGCCCCATGCGCCCTGGCTACCCTTGAGAACCTTCTCGACCAACCGGTCCTCGGCCCCCCTCTCGTCCGCGTACCGTGCGGCGACATCCTTGAATGCCGGGCCGACCAGTTTCTTGTCCATCGCATGGCACGCGACACACCCCTTGGACCTTGCCAGCTCCTGGCTGGCCAATGCGCCGTGCGGCGCGACGGCGCCGGATAGCGTCAGCGCCACCGCGGCGGCAATTACACGCTGCATGATCGACTCCATTGCCTGTGTCTCGGCGACTCCGTGCGCAACCAAAGTCTCCATATCCCGATATGCGCGGCAGGCGCTCCTGCTGCCGGGTATCAGCATCCCCTTTAAAGACATGGTAGTGCGCAAGCGCGTCGGACATCTCGTCGAAATCAATATTCTGATGACCGTTGCCCGGAAGTTGCAGGCTTTGCTGCCTGACAGCGTAGTGCGCATGGGCCGGTAAGCTGCATCCGAGTGCAAAGAGTGGCCGCAACTCAAAATCCGGGCCAGGCAATGACCTTCAGCAAGGCCAGTACCGGAGGCTATGAGCCAGATCAAATCTTGATTAACAATTTGTCATGAAAGAGATTGTGGTGAGAGACCGACTTCCGGTATCGTTCGCTTCACAATATCGACTTACTGGAATCGCTACTTACGCCTTCTCAGCACCTCATGCCGCCTATCTCACCCGCAACGGCATGTCTCCTCGTCCCCTCCCCTCCTGTTTGCGCAAGTACGGGCACCAACGCCCGGCGAGAGGGGCGTGCTGTTGAACAACGTCGAGTAACTGATACGCCGGCAAGCAAGGGAGGATCCCGTCGTCTGCGTGTCGCGCAGGCGGCCTTGCATCATCGTTCAACGAATACGCATGGAATAAGGATCCCCGATGAAACGCACCTCCTGCCCCTGGCCTACTGCGCCTTACCCGCTGGTCCCGCAGCAGCCGGTCGTCGCCAAGCACGCCCGCCAGCACCTGACCCGCAGCCACATCAGTCTCAAGCAATGGAACACCTTGCTTGCAGTGGTCCACCATGGCAGTTTCGCCCGGGCGGCCGAAGTGCTGCACATCAGCCAGCCGGCCATCAGCTACACGATTGCAAAGCTCGAGGAAAGACTTGGCATTTCCATTCTTGAACCGGACGGTCGTCGGGCCGCCATCACGGATGCCGGCCTCAAAT
>DATLGF010000418.1:0-6844 GCA_035540575.1 Noviherbaspirillum sp. | reverse complement strand
CTCGCAGGTGCGCAACATCGCGGAGGTGACGACTGCGGTCGCGAACGGCGACCTGTCCAAGAAGATCACGGTGGACGTGCGCGGCGAGATCCTGCAGCTCAAGGACACGATGAACACGATGGTCGACCAGCTTCGCTCGTTCGCATCCGAAGTGACACGCGTCGCGCGCGAGGTGGGCACCGAGGGCCGGCTGGGCGGGCAGGCGAACGTGCCAGGGGCGTCCGGCACCTGGCGCGACCTGACCGACAACGTCAACTTCATGGCCTCGAACCTGACCGGACAGGTGCGCAACATCGCGGAAGTGACCACCGCGGTGGCGCGCGGCGATCTGTCGAAGAAGATCACCGTCGACGTCAAGGGCGAGATGCTGGAGCTGAAGAACACAATCAACGTGATGGTGGACCAGCTCTCATCGTTCGCATCCGAAGTGACGCGCGTGGCGCGTGAAGTCGGCACCGAGGGCAAGCTCGGCGGCCAGGCACAGGTGGAAGGAGCGGCCGGTACCTGGAAGGACCTGACCGACAACGTGAACTTCATGGCGGCCAACCTGACCGCCCAGGTGCGCGGGATCGCCGGCGTCGTCACCGCTGTGGCAAACGGCGACCTGAAGAAGAAGCTGACCGTGGCCGCGCGCGGCGAGATCGAAGCGCTGGCCAACACCATCAATGAAATGACGGCGACGCTGGCGGTGTTCGCCGACCAGGCGACCACGGTGGCGCGCGAAGTGGGCGTGGAGGGCAAGCTCGGCGGCCAGGCCTCGGTGCCAGGCGCCGCCGGCACGTGGAAGGACCTGACCGAGAACCTGAACCGCATGGCGGCCACGCTCACCACCCAGGTGCGGGCGATCGCGGAAGTGGCGACCGCGGTGACGCGCGGTGACCTGTCGCGCTCGATCCAGGTGGAGGCACGCGGCGAGGTGGCGGAGCTCAAGGACAACATCAACGAGATGATCCGCAACCTGAAGGAGACCACGCAGAAGAACGCTCAGCAGGACTGGCTGAAGACCAACCTCGCGCGCTTCACGCGTCTGTTGCAAGGCCAGCGCGACCTGTCCGCCGTAACCACGCTGATCCTGTCCGAACTGGCGCCGCTGGTATCGGCCCACCACGGCGTGTTCTACATGATGGACTCGCAGGACCAGGATGCGCGGCTGCGCATGATCGCCAGCTACGGCTATCGCTCGAGCCGCAAGCTGCCGACTTCCTTCCTGCCGGGTGAAGGGCTGGTCGGGCAGTGCGCGCGCGAAAAGCAGCGCATCTGGCTGACCAACGTGCCGCGCGACTATATACAGATTTCCTCCGGCCTCGGTGCCGCGCCGCCGACCAACATCGTGGTGCTCCCGATCCTGTTCGAGCAGCAGGTCAAGGCGGTGATCGAACTCGCATCGCTGGACCGCTTCACTGAAACCCATCTATGGTTCCTCGACCAGCTGATGGAATCGATCGGCGTCGTGCTCAACACCATCGAAGCCAACAGCCGGACGGAGTCTCTGCTGACCCAGTCGCAGTCGCTGGCGCAGGAGCTGCAGCAGACCAACCTCGAACTGGCGGAAAAGGCGCGCCTGCTGTCCGAGCAGAACATCGAGGTGGAGCGCAAGAACCGCGAAGTCGAACAGGCCAAGCTCGCGCTGGAAGAGAAGGCGACGCAGCTGGCGCTCTCGTCGAAGTACAAGTCCGAGTTCCTCGCCAACATGTCGCACGAGCTGCGCACGCCGTTGAATAGCCTGCTGATCCTTGCGCAGCAACTGGCCGACAACCCGGAAGGCAACCTGTCCGAACGCCAGGTCGAGTTCGCGAAGACCATCTATGGCTCCGGCAGCGACCTGCTCACGCTGATCAACGACATTCTCGACCTGTCCAAGATCGAGTCCGGCACCGTCACGCTGGAGTTGTCCGAGTACCGCTTCCGGACCTTGTCGGCCTACGTGGAGCGCACATTCCGCCACATGGCGGAAGCCAAGCAGATTGCATTCTCGGTCGATCTGACCGAGGACCTGCCATCTTCGATGATGACCGATACCACCCGCCTCCAGCAGATCCTCAAGAACCTGCTGTCGAATGCGTTCAAGTTCACCGCTCAGGGCAAGGTGGCGCTGCGCATTGGCATGGTCAAGAGCGGCTGGAGCCCGGATCATCCGAACCTCAGCCATGCCGAGTCGGTGCTGGCGTTCTCCGTCACCGATACGGGCGTCGGCATTCCGTCCGACAAGCTGCAGCTGATCTTCGAGGCCTTCCAGCAGGCCGATGGCAGTACCGCACGCAAGTACGGCGGCACCGGCCTGGGCCTGTCGATCAGCCGGGAGCTGGCGCGTCTCTTGGGCGGCGAGATCCGGGTCGTCAGTGAAGTCGGCGTGGGCAGCACGTTCACGCTCTACCTGCCATATAACCAGGGCGGTTTCGTTCACTATGATTCGCTGCCCGAGGGCGGGCGGGCCGCTTCCGTACCAACCCTCGATCCGTTCGATTCCGGCGAGGTGAGCATCATCGAGGCGCACGCCTCGTCCGACGACCTGCCGGCGACCCAGGGCAATGGTGACGACCGCGCGGGCACCGGCTCCGGCGACCAAGCTGTGTTGATCGTCGAATCGGACGCCGCGCTGGCGGCCCGGCTGCTACAAACGGCGCGCAAGCGTGGATTCAAGGGTATCGTCACCCAGCAGGGCGACTCGGCGCTCACACTTGCGCGTGACTACCAGCCATTGGCGATCCTGCTTGACCTGGATATGGGGAAGGCCATGGGCGTGACAGTGCTTGAGCGCCTCAAGCGCGACCCTGCGACCCGGCACATCCCGGTGCATGCACTGAGTGCGGCCGGCGAACGGGAAAACGTGCTGCAGAAGGGGGCGATGTCCTTCCTGCGCAAACCTGTGGGCGACGAGCAGCTGGAAGCGGCGTTCGCTGACATCCAGCAGTTCAACAGCCGCGAGCGGCGCAACCTGCTGGTTGTGGAGGACGACGCGACCCAGCGCGAATCCATCGTCCAGTTGCTGGCCGCGCACGACGTGAACATCGTTGCCGTCGGTAGCGGACGGGAAGCACTGGAAGCGCTCGGCGAGTCGCCGTTCGACTGCGTGGTGGTCGACCTCAGCTTGCCGGACATCGACGGCTTCGATCTGCTCTCGCGCATCGGGTCCGAGCCCGGGCTGCAGGACCTGCCGATCGTTGTCTATACCGCGCGCGATCTCACGCGTAAGGAGGCCGCCCAGCTCAAGCGGCTGGCACAGACGGTGGTGCTCAAGGACGTGCGCTCGCCGGAACGCCTGCTCGATGAAACGGCGTTGTTCCTCCATCGCGCGCCGGCCGGCATGTCGGCGCCTCAGCGGCGCATGCTGGAGGACATGCGCGCGGCCAGCAGCTCGCTGTCCGGGCGCAAGGTGCTGATCGTCGACGACGACCTGCGCAACATCTTCGCGCTCAGCTCGGTGCTCGAGCGACAGCATATGAAGGTGCTGTTCGCAGAGAACGGCAAGGACGGCATCGAGGTGCTGAAGAAGGAACCCGACATCGAGATCGTGCTGATGGACATCATGATGCCGGAGATGGATGGCTACGACACGATGCGCGCGATCCGCCGCATCCAGCGTTTCAAGGATCTGCCGATCATCACGCTCACGGCGAAAGCCATGAAGGGCGACCGCGACAAGTGCCTGGCCGCCGGGGCGTCGGACTACATCACCAAGCCGGTGGACGTCGGACAGTTGCTGGCGCTGATGCGGGTATGGCTGCACCGCTAGCCGACGATGCGCCTGCGGCGCTGGCAGACGCGCAGGCAAGCCTGTTCGAGGAACCGGCATGCCTGCGCGCGCTGCACGAGCACGCGATGCCGCTTCTGCGCACCTATCCGGCGCCGCGCGTCTGGCTGGCCGATTGCGCTCATGCGGAGGACACGCTGGCGATTGCCGCGTTGCTGCGCGAACACCGCCTGCTGGAACGCACTCAGGTGTTCGTCAGCGCTCCCCGCGCGGACGCGCTCGCGCGCATCCGATCCGACCGTCTTTCGCCACGGCGGCTCACGGCTTGCAGGGCGGCGTGGCGTGCGTTGGGAGGAGAGGTCGAGCCCGACGCCACGCATGTACGCGATGGGGAATTCATCTGGGTCGAGCAGGCGCTGGGAGCCGGGGCGTCGTTCAGCGAGTTCGAACTGATCGTCTGCAGGCGTGCGCTGTGTGACTTCGGCCCCGGGCTGCGGGCGCGCGTGCTGCACCTGTTTGCAGAAAGCCTGCCGCTCCTGGGCATGTTGTATGCGAGCGCCGATCGCCTCGGGGGACTCGGCCCGCGCTTTGCCGAACGGGCGGACTGCCCCGGGCTCTACCGGCGCGTCGCGTAAAATCTTCCGTTCTTATCCGACCACCTGCTCGCGCACGTAGCCGAGCACATACGAGATCTCGTTGGCCGTCCTGACGAGGTCCTCCAGCCATTCTTCCTGCAGCCGGTCGGCCGGCGCCGAAATGGACAGGCCCGCCACGAGCTTGCCGCTGTCGTCGAGGATGCCGGCCGCCATGCAGCGCACGCCGAGTTCCAGCTCTTCGTTGTCGCGCGCGTAGCCGCGGGCGCGCACCAGGCTCAGTTCGCGCTCCAGACGGGCGAGGTCGGTGATCGAGTTCTTGTTGTGGCCGGCCAGGCCGGTGCGGGTCGCATAGGCGCGCACGAGCTTGGCGTCGTCGACCGACAGAAACAGCTTGCCGGTGGAGGTCAGGTGCAGCGGCGCGCGTCCGCCGATCGCCCGTACCACCTGCATGCCGGAACGCTCGGAAAACGCGCGGTCGATGTAGACGATTTCGTCGCCCTGGCGCACGGAGAGGTTTACCGTCTGCTGGGTCTTCCGGTGCAGCGCGCGCATGAAATCCAGCGCGGCTTCGCGCACATTCAGCCGGCTCTTTACGATATTGCCGAGTTCCAACAGCCGCATGCCGAGGCGATACGAACCCGCCTCGGCGCGGTCGACGAAACGCTTGACCACCAGATCGTTGAGGATCCGGTGCGCGGTCGACGGATGCAGGCCGGTCATGCCGGACAGGTCCTTCAGGCTGACCGGGTCGGGGTGCAGGGCGAGGGCATCGAGCAGCGACACCATGCGCTCGATCACCTGGATGGAGGTCTGGCTGTTTTCGAGTACGGATTCTTGTTTCATGCGCGTCTGGTGCAATGCAATATTCCGGTTTATACCACATTGTGAAAACCACGGCAGCCACCCTCGACGCTGCTGCGCAATTTTTTTCATCTGCAGGCAAGCTTCCACGGGGGCCACCGGGTTGCATAATGGCGCCATGTCATCGTTGAACGCGGAAAGGCGGCCATGCGTGTAGGACTCTTCGTAACTTGCCTTGTCGATGCAATGCGGCCCGAGATCGGCTTCTCTGCGCTCAAACTGCTCGAAGGCGCGGGATGCACTGTCGAAGTGCCGGCTCTGCAGACCTGCTGCGGCCAGCCAGCGTACAGCTCGGGCGATCGTGCCGCCGCTCGTGCGCTGGCTGAAAAATTCCTTCGGGAATTCGAACAGTTCGACTATGTCGTACTGCCGTCCGGCTCCTGCGGGGGCACGGTCAAGGTGCACTACGCCGACCTGCTTGCCGACGACCCAAATCTGGCGGCACGTATGGAGCGCCTGGCAGGCCGGGTCTACGAGCTGACCGATTTCCTGCAGAACGTGCTGAAGCTCGAGGCGCTGCCGCAAGGCAGCCGTCCCGGCTGCGTGACCTACCACGACTCCTGCAGCGGATTGCGCGAACTCGGGGTGCAGGCCCAGCCGCGCGCGCTGCTCGCCAAGGCCGGCGTGGAGATCCGGGAAATGACCGACAGCCGGCAGTGCTGCGGCTTCGGCGGCACGTTCTCGATCAAGTACGGCGACATTTCATCGGCCATCGTCGACGAGAAGTGCGCGAACATCCACGCGTCCGGCGCCGACGCGGTCGTGCTCGGCGATCTCGGCTGCATGCTGAACATCGAGGGACGGTTGCGGCGTACCGGCGACGACAGGACGCGCGTGCTGCATGTGGCCCAGGTACTGGCGGGAGATTGCTGATGCAGATTCAATCGATGCATTTCAAGGAGCGCGCGGGCCAGAAGCTGGCGGACCAGCGGCTGCAGCAGAACCTGAAGAAGCTGTCGACCAAGTTCGTCAGCGGGCGGGCGTCGGCGATCCTGGAACTGGATGACTTCGAAGGCACGCGCGATGCCGCGATCGAGCGGCGCATGCGCGCGATCCGCAACCTCGACGTGTGGCTGGAAACCTTCGAGCAGGAGGCCACGCGCCGCGGCGCGACCGTGCTGTACGCCGAAAGCGCGGACGATGCGTCGCGCCTGGTGGTGGAGATCGCGCAGAAGCACGGCGTGAAGAAGGCGATCAAGACGAAATCGATGGTCTCCGAGGAGATGGCGCTGAACAAGGCGCTGGAGGCGGTCGGCGTGCATCCGATCGAAACCGATCTCGGCGAATACATTCTCCAGATCAACAACAACGAGGCGCCTTCGCACATCATCGCGCCGGTGGTGCACAAGGACAAGGAAGAGATTTCGGACCTGTTCGCGAAGGTGCACCAGCGTCCGCGCCTGACCGATATTCCGCAGATGACGCGGGAGGCGCGCGAGGTGCTGCGCCCGCACTTCCTGTCGGCCGACATGGGCATCACCGGCGGCAACTTCATCATCGCCGAGACCGGCTCCGTGGCGGTGGTGACCAACGAGGGCAATGAAGGCATGTGCACGATCATGCCGCCCAAGGTGCACGTGGTCGTCACCGGCATCGAAAAGGTATTGCCCACGCTCGAAGACTTCGCGACCGTGATGCGGCTGCTGCCGCGTTCGGCCACCGGGCAGTCGATTTCCAACTATGTGTCGCTGCTCAC
>DATLGF010000417.1:0-4998 GCA_035540575.1 Noviherbaspirillum sp. | reverse complement strand
GATGTCGCCGTGATCGACGAGATCCAGATGCTGGGCGACCGCGAGCGCGGCGCAGCCTGGACCGCCGCCGTGTGCGGGGCGCCGGCGAATGTCGTCTACCTGGTCGGCGCGGTCGAAGCACGGCGCGCGATCGAAGCGCTGGCCAGGCGCCTGGACTGCCCGCTCGAAGTGCGCATACTCAAGCGCAAGGCGCCTTTGACGATGGAGGCGCAACCGGTGCGCAAGCTGCGCAATCTGCGACGCGGCGACGCCGTCATCGCGTTCTCGCGACGCGATGTGTTGATGTGGCGCGATCTGATCACCGAAGCCGGCATGTCGGTTGCAACCGTCTACGGCAATCTGTCGCCGGAAGTGCGACGCGCTCAGGCTGCACGCTTTCGGGACGGTGAAGCCGATATCGTGGTCGGCACCGATGCGATCGCGATGGGCTTGAACCTGCCGATCCGGCGCGTGGTGATGACGGCGGTGAGCAAGTTCAACGGCGTTGAGGAAGAGGAGCTATCCGCCGCGCTGGCAAGGCAGATCGCGGGGCGCGCCGGGCGCTTCGGTGTGCACGAAGAAGGTTTTGTGGCCGGCCATGACGATGAAGCGCATTACGTGATGCGCGCGCTGTTGCAGGAAAAGGTGCCGCCCGTGCCCGCGCAAGGATTCGCCGTTGCGCCCACGCTGGAACACCTGAACCGCATCGCGGCGGTGACCGGCGAGCAATCGCTGGCGAAGCTGCTCAAGCGCTTCATCCACAACATCGATGTGCCGGACGGCTTTTTTACGCCGCGCATCACCGAAGAACAGCAGGACCGCGCGCTCTGGCTGGATACCTTGCCACTTTCGCTGGAAGACAAGTTCACGCTGTCGCTGGTGCCGATCTCGACGCGCATTGAGACGCTTCATCTGGCATGGCAGAGATGGGCGCGGGCACTGGCACGGCGACATCCTTTCATCCTTCAGCACCGCGACAACCATCTTGCCGGGCAAAACCTGCAGGAGGTCGAGGACAGCTGCAAGCTGTATTCGGCCTATGCCTGGCTCGGCTACCGTTGTCCCGCGTTCTTCCCGGACGGGGAACTGGCCCGGCAACTGGCGAGAGACGCGTCGGACCGCGTAGATGCGATTCTGCAGAGGCAGAATGCGGCACTGCGCCGGCAGCGGGGGCGGCGCGCCGCCTGAGCACGTCAGCGCACGCTGGAACGCAGCGGCCGTGCCGTGCAGACGCTGGCGCCATCGACAACGTCTGCCGGCCGGGCTCCGGTGCAAGCGGGCGTCTCACCCGGCGCCCACGCTCAAGATCCGGCTTGAGAGCGCCGAGTTTCTGGCTTTCAGGAACGCGAGCAGCAGGTCGCCGTAATCGGCGCGAACCGCATCGCGCACCGACGCACGCGTGAGCAGTGCCGTTCGCCAGCCGGCAAGCTTTTCGAGGCCGTCGAAGAATCCGGATTCGCCAATGCGCTCGAAGGTCGCGAAGTAGCGAAAGATCGGGCCGTACACCGCGTCGATCATCGAGAAGCGTTCGGCTTCAAAGAACGGCCCGCCCTCGGCGAGCGCGGCCTCCAGCAGCACGAACTTGGTGCGGATCTCCGCTTTCGCCCGCTGCAGTGCCGCCTCGTCGTGTACGGAGTAGAAGCTGCCGATCACGTTCAGGATCGACGAACCGAACTCTATCCACGCGCGGTGCCGCGCACGCAGGAGCGCGTTGTGCGGGTGCAGGCGCTCGCCGACCGTTTCGTCCAGGTATTCGCAGATCACCATCGACTCGAAGATCGGCGTCTCGTCCACCAGCAGCACAGGCGTCTTGCCAAGCGGAGAGATGGCGAGAAACCAGTTGGGCTTGTCGGCAAGTTCGATCTCGCGGCGTGTGAACGCCACGCCCTTCTCACGCAGCACGATGGCGGCGCGCTGGACGTACGGGCAGAGTGGATGACTGATCAGGGTGAATGTCGGATGCATGTTGCTCTCCTCGCTTACCTGTCAGGCGTGAAGCGGCTGCTGGTGCGCAGCGTGAATGAACCGTCGCCGGCCAGCCAGAGCACGAGCGAAGCCGATACCAGGAACGCCGGGTATTCCCAGCCTCCCCCAGCGCTGGTGTGCAGCCATCCATTCGGGATGTGAACCCAGGTCGCGACGAGCATCACCGGCACCAGCAGCAGCGAGGCCTGGCGTGCGTAGATGCCGAGCAGAAGTGCGATCCCACCCAGCAGTTCAACGGCAAAGACCGGATAAGCCATCCAGCCCGGAATGCCGACGCTGTCGAAAAACTGCGCGGTGCCGGGCAAGGTAAAGACGATGGGCTTGAGGAGCGCATGGGCTATCCACATCACACCCAGGCTCACCCGCAGCAAGGTGATGCCGTGGGCGGCCGAGGACCCGACACGCCAGGAATGCGCATTCGACGGACGGTGCGCGGAATCGATCGCGGTGGACTTCATGGAAGTTCTCCTTTGTGAGTTGGAGAGCCCAGTCTATGATTGCAAAATCGCAGCGTAAATAAGCGAAACTGCAATCCATGAATGCAAGAACGCAATACAGACTCAGCAGTGCCGACCTGGAGCTGCTGCTCGCGCTCGTGCGCGGCGGTACGCTGGCAGCGGCAGGCTCGCGGCTCGGCGTGGACGGATCGACGGTGTTTCGCGGCCTGCAGCGGATAGAACGCGGATTGGGGAAAGCCCTGTTCGAACGCACACGCTCCGGCTATCACGCCGGCGAGCTCGCACTCGAGCTGGCGCAGCACGCCGAACGGCTCGAAGCCGAGCTGGAGGCGGCACGGTCGCGCTTCCAGACCACGCCGGAACAGGTGGCCGGACAGGTGCGCATCACCACCACGGACACCATCCTGCACGGCCTGGTGGCGCCGGCGCTGGGCTCGCTGCGGGAGCGGCATCCGCTGCTGGAGTTCGAGCTTGAAACCAGCAACGAGCTGGCGAACCTGAGCCGGCGCGACGCGGACATTGCGGTGCGCGCGGCGCACAATCCACCCGAGCACCTCGTCGGCCGGTCTCTCGGGCCCATTCGCGTAGCCCTGTTTGCGCCCCGAAAAAGCCGAATCCGCTCGCTGGACGAGGCGGTCAGTTCGGCGGCATGGATAGCGCCCGACGACGCCCTGCCCGATCATCCTTCCGTACGCTGGCGCCGCCGGCATTTCCCGAAGATCACGCCGGTCTACCGCGTGAGCAGCATTCTTTCGGCCATGGAGTGCGTCGAGCTCGGGCTCGGGGTGGCGGTGCTCCCGCTGTTTCTGGCCGGCCCGCGGCGCGGCGTGCGGCAGATCAGTGACGAAATCGAAGAAAGTACGACCCAGCTGTGGTTGCTGAGCCATCCGGAAGGGCGGTACCTGAGGCGGGTGTCCACGGCGCTGGAGCATCTGGCGGGGCGCATCAGGCTCGAATAGGGGTATTCGAGTTGCGGATCCGTGTTCATCGGATGCAACGCGCACTTCGGCAAGAGCCACTAGAATGTGCCCTTCCGTTCAAAAACGAAAGCAGTCGTGCAGGGAATCAAGCGCAAGATCGTGTACGTCACCGCCTATGAGCTCATCGCGGTGACGGTGTGCAGCGGCGGGTTCGTCGCATTTTCGGATGCAAGTCTCCAAATGGCAGGCGCGCTGTCGGTGACGACCTCGCTGATTGCGGCACTTTGGAACTTCGTCTTCAACATGCTGTTCGAGGCCTGGGAGTCGCGGCAAGCGCGGCGCGGGCGCAGCCTGCTGCGACGCCTCGTGCATGCAGTAGCTTTCGAAGCGGTGCTGTTTGCGATGTTCGTACCGCTGATCGCCTGGTGGCTGGATGTGACCCTGCTCCACGCGCTGGCGATGAATACCGGACTTGCCGTGTTCTTCCTGGTCTATACCTTCGTGTTCGCCTGGTGCTTCGACCGGATATTCGGCCTGCCCGCTTCCGCACAGGCGCTTGGTTCGACCGCGCCTGCCCGCTAAGCTGCCGTCGCCGGACGCCAGCGTCCGGCTTGAGCGGCTTCCCGTTTCCTGCCCGGCGTGAGCATTTCCGCACTGTTTGCTGTCCATGCAGCAGGCGGGAGAACATCATGTCGACATTGCCTGTTTGGCTGCAGGCCGGAATTTGGGGCCTGGTGGCGGGATCTGCGCTGGTGATCGGGGCGGCGATCGGGTACTTCACCCGCATCAGACATCGGGTGATCGCCGCGATCATGGCGTTCGGCAGCGGGGTGCTGATCTCCGCGCTGTCGTTCGACCTGGTGGAGGAAGCCCACGAGCGCGGCGGCTTCCTCGCCTCTGCCGTGGGCTTCGTTGCCGGCGCTTCCATTTTTACGGTGGCGAACTGGTATCTGTCCTACCGCGGCGCGGCGGCGCGCAATCTGTCGGGTCAGCAGCAGCCCTCGGAAGAAGAGCACCATGGCAGCGGCGCCGCAATTGCGCTGGGGGCGCTCATCGATGGTATTCCGGAAGCGATTGTCATCGGGGTGAGCATGATCGCAAGCAAGTCCGTCAGCATGGTGGCGGTGATAGCGGTCTTCCTGTCCAACATCCCTGAGGGCTTGTCGAGCGCGTCGGGCATGAAGAAGGCCGGACGCTCGGCGTTCTATGTCTTTGGCGTGTGGGGCGGCATCGCAATCATGAACGGAATCGCGGCGGCGCTCGGGAACCTTCTCTTTGTCGGATTTTCCGAACAGGTCATTGCCGCCACGATGGCTTTGGCGGCAGGCGCCATCCTCGCCATGCTGATCGATACGATGATCCCCGAGGCGTTCGAGGTCGCGCAGAATTACGCTGGGATGATCGCGGTTGCAGGGTTTCTTGCCGCGTTTTATCTCTCCAAGCTCAGTGGTTAGGAAAGAATGGGACATGCCTACGACCATCGTTCATCGCCGCATCAACATCGTCACGCTCGGGCCGGAAGAAAGCATTGCCGCGCACTGCGCGCCGGACGACATTGCGCTGGTCCAGGAAGGGAGCGGCTGGTGGGTGCATTTCGTCGGAGAAGACGGGACCAGCGACACCTACGACGAGCCGTTCGACAGCTACAACAAGGC
>DATLGF010000416.1:0-4223 GCA_035540575.1 Noviherbaspirillum sp. | reverse complement strand
GCCGGAGGCGCTGGAGAACAGCGCTTCATCCATGCCGGAGCCTCCTCCGCAAGCCAGCAACAGGGCGGAAGCAGCACAGCAAACAGCGGTCTTGGCGATACGGGGGGCGTTGATGGTAAACAAATCAGGTCCTTTTTCTTTCGGATTGACGGGAGCCAACGATGCTCATCAGCAAGAGGTGGATCAGAGTTTTCCGCGCGGAAAATGGTTCCGCCAATCAGCAAAAAAGAGGGACTTTTATTGCGCTTAAGAACGCTTTGCCAACAGCTCCGATGTGCTAGAAGACTGCCTCAAAACAATTTCTTGCAAGAGACAAAACAAAAAAGGCCGGCATGAAGCCGGCCCTTTGTTGGGAAACGTGCAAGCGGATCAGCGGAACTGCCAGGCGCGCACGTACTTGATTTCAAACGAGTTGTTCTTGCCCTGCGGGGTCATGTGATCGGGCGTGCCGCTGGCGCTGCCGAACCACAGGTCGAGCATCAGGTACATCGGATCGCCCATCGTTACATTGACGGTGAGGATTTCCCGGCCATTGAAGTAGAACGTCTGCTTGTTCGGCTCCCACTTGACCGCGTACTTGTTGAAGGTCTCCGACAGGTCCATGCCGGTGTCGTACTGGCGCGAGCCCATCATCTGGCCTTCGACGTCGCCCTTCCAGACCGTCGGCGCATAGGCCTGCGGACGGCGGATGCCTTCGGAATCGGTGAAGCCCCACGGTGCGGCGCCGCCCGGATAGGCTTCCATCACGTCGATCTCGGGGCGGCGGCTGCCGATGTGATTGAACAGCCAGAACGCCGGCCAGGTGCCCTTGCCCTTTGGCAGCTTGGCATCGATCTCGAAGTAGCCGTAGGTCTGGTAGTACTTGCCGTCGGTGTCGATCGTGCGGTTGAAGAAGCGGCCTGATGCATCGCGCTGCGGCCAGATCTTCAGCTTGCCGTCTTCCACCGCATAGTTGATGGTCGGGTTGCTCTGTTCATACCAGATCGTGTCGTTCCACACGCTGCGGTTGAAGCCGTTGTTGAATTCTTCAGAGAAGGTCAGGCGATACTGATTGGCATCCTGGCCGTACGGTCCGGGAATATCCGCGGCAGGCTGGGTCGGCTGGGCACTCGACGGAGGATTGCTGCTCGGCGTGCCGGCATCAGCATTGCTGTTCGATCCATCGGGAGAGGTCACGACGGTCGTATCGGAGTGAAGCGAGTCTTCCACGCCGCCCGAGCCGCAAGCGGCAAGGAGGGCGGCAGCACAGATGACTGCGGCGGTGGTGGTGGTCGTACGGTTAAGCAGTGCCGATCTCAATTCGGTCCCCTTTCAAAAAAACAAAGTGAAGTTGATTCAGCTCAACGACTGAAGTGAGCAGTCAGAGCTTGCCGGGTGGAAAAATGTTCCGCGGCAACTTCAGTTTTTTCCGAGGGGAAAGAACGAGATCTGGATCAGAAACTTTGCTACAAAAGTTTACGTAAGCAAATGTTTTAAGCGGCTTTTCGGTTTGAAATTGCAAGCTTGAATAGCTTGAATGGCAGGGGGACTGAAGGATTCATTCAAATTGCGACTTGAAGGAGCCCATGCCGGACTCAGGGATGCGATCCCTCAATGCGTTTGGGAAGACACGCCCCCGCAGCGAATGACGTCCCCTTCCTGTCGTTCCGAGCGCAGCGAGGAACCGCATCGGTTCGCAACACGCTGTCTCGTGACAAGCGGATGCGATCCCTCACTGCGTTCGGGACGACAAGGTGGGGAGCGGATCGCATGCGGTCGGGAATTTTGCCGTGGCGAGCCAAGTGCGCAACGGTTCAGTCTTTTTTCCCGCGCGGCTCTTTGCCACCGGGCTTCGCGTCATGCGGCACTTCGCCGCGGGGCTTCGTGTCATGCGGCGCTTTCCCGGTATCGGGCCGGAACTGCCAGGCGCGCACGTAGTTGATCTCGAACGAATTGGATTTGCCCTGCGGGGTCGTATGGTCCGGCTCTCCACTGGAACTGCCGAACCAGAGGTCGAGCACGATGTACTTCGGGTCCGGCATGCGCGCGTTGACCTCATACACCTTCTTGCCGTCGAAATAGAAGGTCTGCTTTTCCGGCTCCCACTTCACCGCATACTTGTGAAAGCCCCGTGACAGATCGCGCTTGACATCGTATTGCAGGCCGCCGGCCTTGATGTCCTCGTCGAACCACACGGTCACGCCATAGGCGGTGGGCCGGCGCACGCCGTCCCGGTCGGTATAGCCCCAGGGCGCGACGCCCCCCGGATAGGCCTCCATGATGTCAATCTCGGGCCGCCTGTCGCCGATGTGATTGAACAACCAGAACGCAGGCCACGTGCCTTTCCCGCGGGGGAGCTTCGCCTCCATCTCGAAGTAGCCGTAGGTCTGGTAGAACTTGCCGTCGGTGTCGATCGTGCGGTTGAAGAACTGGCCGGTCGCGTCGCGCTGCGGCCAGATCTTAAGCAGGCCGTCCTCGACCGCATAGTTGATGGTCGGGTTCGATTTCTCGTACCAGATGTGGTCGTTCCAGACGCTGCGATCGAAGCGTTCGAACTCTTCGGAGAAGGTCAGCACCCAGCCGTCAGGATCCTGGCCGTATGGCAGGCGCGCCGCGAACGGCGTAGCGGGACTGCGCGGGGGGCCTTCGGCGGGCACCCGGTGCTCGCGCAGCCACCCCTCTGCCCGGCAGGCGGAAACCACCGCTACCGCGCCGGCGCACAGCACCAGCACAGCCGTCAGGATCCGGATCGGTTTGCCCACGCTGCGCATCGGCATTCAACTGCGCATGCCGGCGGATTCGCCATATCCCTGTGGATTGCTGCTTTGCCAGCGCCAATGATCGGCGCACATGTCGGCCAGGCCCTTTTGCGCGCGCCAGTTCAGCAGCGAGAGAGCCAGCTGCGGATCGGCGTAGCAGGTGGCGATGTCGCCGGGACGGCGCTCGGTGATCTGGTAGGGCACGCGGCGTCCGCTTGCTTCTTCGAACGCGCGCACCATCTCCAGCACGCTGTAGCCGCGCCCGGTGCCGAGATTGACGGTGAAGCCCTGGCCGGTGCGAAACAGCGCATCGAGCGCCGCCACATGGCCGCGCGCAAGGTCCACCACATGGATGTAGTCGCGCACGCCGGTGCCGTCGGGCGTCGGATAGTCGTTGCCGAACACGGAAAGCCTCTCGCGGCGGCCAACGGCCACCTGAGCGATGTAGGGCATCAGGTTGTTCGGTATGCCGCGCGGGTCCTCGCCGATCAGCCCGCTCTCATGCGCGCCAGCCGGATTGAAGTAGCGCAGGACGCCGATCGCCCATTGGGCGTCCGAGCGCGCCAGATCGGCCAGCACCTGTTCGACCATCAGCTTGGAGCGGCCGTAGGGATTGGTCACCGACAGGCGAGCCGTCTCCGCGATCGGCACCGACTCCGGATCGCCGTACACGGTGGCCGACGAGCTGAACAGGAAGCGCTTGATGCCGGCCTCGCCGAGCGCCTGCAGCAGCGTGACGCTGCCGCCCACGTTGTTCTCGAAATAGGCGAGCGGCTGTTCGACCGATTCGCCGACCGCCTTGAGGCCGGCGAAGTGAATGCAGGCGTCGATGCGATGCGCGCGCAGAATGGCGTCGAGCGACGCGCGCTCGCGCACGTCGCATTCATAGAACGGAATGACCTGGCCGCTGATGCGCTCCACGCGGCGCAACGACTCGGTCGAACTGTTGCAGAGGTTGTCCAGCGCCACCACCGCATAGCCTGCTGCAAGCAGCTCCACGCAGGTATGCGAGCCGATATAGCCGGCCGCGCCGGTCACGAGTATGGTCTTGTGCGTCATGATTTCTGGTTCCTGCCGGCCTCCCTTGCCGGCTTCTGCTGCTGCGGATTCAGGCCGCCGCCATTTCCAAAGGGCTGTTCGCGTTGCGCAGCTCCTCGACAAGATGCTCGGAAAGGCGGAACGTCAGCGCGGCCAGCGTGATGGTCGGGAAGTTCGCGCCGGCGGTCGGAAACACCGAGCTGCCGGCAATATACAGATTATTCATGCCGTGCACCCTGCAATTGCGGTCCACCACGCCCTGCTTCGGAGAATCGTGCATGCGCGTGGTGCCCATGTGGTGCCAGGTGCCCTCCAGACCGGCCGGCCAGCGTTTGCCTTCCAGCGGTGGATCAAGCTCCACCTGCGCGACTCCGCTCTTCTGCATGTCTTCGGCAAGAATGGCAAGCGTGCGGTCGAAGGTGCGCTGCACCTTGCTGGTCAGCCGCC
>DATLGF010000415.1:0-2560 GCA_035540575.1 Noviherbaspirillum sp. | reverse complement strand
CTCGCCCAGCACGAACGAAAAGCCTTCAGCCTTGCCGCCCTGGAATTCGACGCCGTCGATCTTGCCGACGAAGTCCAGGGTGACGCGGTCGCCAGTCTGGGCCGAGGTGTCGGCGCCGCCGTCGCCATGCGCGCCGTGCTCGCCCTTGGTGTGATAGTGGACACGCTGCTTGCGCAGGATGTCGATGGTCTTGTCGATCTCGGCGTCGGTGACGGCGGAGGTCACTTTCTCCACGTCGGCGGAGGAGAGGTCGCCGACCTTCACTTCCGGGTAGACCTCGAAGGTGGCATCAAAGGCGACCATGCCTTCGGCCACGCCGTCGCCGGTCTTCGGCTCGATCTTGGGGAAGCCGGCCACGCGCAGGTTGTTTTCGCTGGCGGCTTCGGAGAATGCACGGCCGACCTTGTCGTTCAAAACTTCGGTCTCGACCTGATAGCCGTACTGCTGGGCCACCATCTTCATCGGAACCTTGCCGGGACGGAAACCGGGCGCCTTCGCCGTTTTGGCGCGAATCTTCAGGCGCTTCTCCACTTCCGCTTGCACGTCAGCCAGCGGAACGGTGATCGTCATGCGGCGTTCGAGTTTGTCCAGGGTTTCGACTGCAGTAGCCATGTGAATCGTCCAAGAATTGAGATTGATTGTTTGTGTGGTGCGAGGAGGGGGACTCGAACCCCCACACCATTGCTGGCGTCAGGACCTAAACCTGGTGCGTCTACCAATTTCGCCATCCTCGCGGGATTTCGGGGCCTTACGAACCGTGCCGTGCACAAAAGCAAAGGGCGACCTTGAAGTCAATCCGGTCGCCCATTCGAAGCTCTTGTTGGTAGCTCTTCAACTTCAAGCCCGCAATTCTACTAAATTTTTATTGCCGATGCCCCGATTTTCGGGGGCGAACGCCGGATCGGCGGCCGGCGCGGCGCTGTTCAGGGGATCGTCTGCAGCGCCGGATCGGGCTTCTTCACCCGGAACCATGTCGCGTACAACGCGGGCAGGAACAGCAGGGTCAGCGCGGTCGCGACGATCAGGCCGCCCATGATGGCCACGGCCATCGGCCCCCAGAACACCGAGCGCGACAGCGGAATCATCGCCAGCACCGCCGCCGCGGCGGTCAGCACGATCGGGCGGCAGCGCCGCACCGCCGCCTCCACGATCGCGTCCCAGGGCGCCGCGCCGTTGCGGATGTCCTGCTCGATCTGGTCGACCAGGATCACCGAATTGCGCACGATCATGCCGAACAGCGCGATCACGCCGAGCTGGGCGACGAAGCCGAATGGTCGCTGCAGCAGCAGCAGGGCCATCGCGGCGCCGGCAATCCCCAGCGGCCCGGTCAGGAACACCAGCACCGAGCGCGAGAAGCTCTGCAGCTGCAGCATCAGCAGCGTGAAGATGATGAAGATCACCAAGGGGATGTTGGCGGCGATCGACTCCTGCGCCTTGCCGCTGTCGGCGGCCGCCCCCGCCAACTCGATCCGGTACCCCGGCGGCAGCACCGCACGCAGCTTGTTCAGCTGCGGATCGATCTGGCTGGAGACGGTCGGCCCCTGGATGCCGTCCACCACATCCGACTGCACGGTGATCGCCCATTCACGCCCCTCGCGCCAGACCACGCCCGGCTCCCAGACGAAGCCGGCGCGTGCCACCTGCGACATCGGCACCGAGCGGCCGTTCGTGGTCGGAATGTAGGCATTGTCCAGCGCGTTGAGCGTCGAACGCTCCTCGACCGGCTGGCGCACGACGATATCGATCAGCTTGTCATGGTCGCGGAACTGGCCGATCGGGCTGCCGCTCAGGATGGTGTTCGCAGTGCGCATCACCGACTGGGAGCTGACGCCGAGCGCGCGCAGCCTGTCCTGGTCGAGGTCCAGGCGCAGCACCTTGACCGACTCGTTCCAGTTGTCGTTCACGCCGACCGCGTTCGGGTTCGCGCGCATGACTTCCTTGACCTCGTCGGCGATCACGCGCACCACCTCGACCTCCGGACCGGTCACGCGGAACTGGACCGGGTACGGCACCGGCGGTCCGTTGGGCAGCATCTTCACGCGGCCCCGCACTTCCGGAAAATCGTTCTTGAAGACGTCGACGATCTTCAGCCTCAATGCCTCGCGCGCCTTCAGATCCCTGGGCAGCACGACGATCTGGGCGACGTTGGTCTGCGGGAAGATCTGGTCCAGCGGCAGGTAGAAGCGCGGGCTGCCGGTGCCGACATAGCTGGTGGTGCTGAGCACGCCGTCCTGGCTGGCGAGAAAGGCTTCGAATTTCTTCGCCTGCGCCTCGGTGGCCGCGAACGAGCTGCCTTCGGGCAGCCACAGTTCGACCATCAGCTCGGGGCGGCTGGAATCGGGGAAGAACTGCTGCTCGATGAAGCGGAAGCCGAACACGCCGAGCCCGAACACGAAGAGCGTGAGCACGATCGTGGTCTTGCGCCATTCCACGCACCAGTTCACCAGCGCGCGGAAGCGCTGGTAGAACGGTCCGTCGAACACGTCGTGGTGGCCGCCGCCCTCCCCGTGCGGCTTGACCTTCAGCAGAACATAACCGATGTACGGGGTGAATACGACCG
>DATLGF010000414.1:0-6021 GCA_035540575.1 Noviherbaspirillum sp. | reverse complement strand
GGTCTATGTATGCGGCGGCGGCGCCTGCAACGCTACCCTGCTCGCCGCGCTCACCCGCAATCTCCAGCAACACGGCGCCCACATCCGGGTCGACACCACGGCGATACTGGGCGTGGAGCCGCAACTGGTCGAAGCACTTGCCTTCGCCTGGCTCGCCCACCGTCATGTGGCGCGCCTGCCTGGCAATCTGCCGAGCGTCACCGGCGCGCGCGGCCCGCGCATTCTCGGCGCCCTCTATCCCGCCTGAGCATCTCACCTGAGCAGCGGGCGAAAAAAAAGCGCAACCGAGGTTGCGCTTTTTTCGGATCACGACGGCTCAGGCAGAGAATGACGAGCCGCAGCCGCAAGTGGTGGTGGCGTTCGGGTTCTTGATCACGAACTGCGCACCTTCGATGTCATCCTTGTAATCGATCTCGGCGCCGACCAGATACTGGTAGCTCATCGAGTCGATCAGCAGCTGGACGCCGTTCTTGGTCATCGTCGTATCGTCCTCATTGACGATCTCGTCGAAGGTGAAACCGTACTGGAAACCGGAGCAACCGCCACCCTGCACGAACACGCGCAGCTTCAGGTCCGGGTTCCCCTCTTCCTCGATCAGTTGGGCAACTTTCGCCGCGGCACTGTCCGAGAACATGATCGGATCGGGCATTTCGGTAACAGCATTCATGTTGGGGGCTCCTGCGAAGCAAAACTCAATGCCTCGATTATAGTCGCACGGCGCTTTTCACGTATTGGACAGCGCCAGCTTCAGAACCGGTTCCCCGACCTGGTCATGCGTGAGCTTGCCCGCCACCAGCGCCCCGCCATGCATTTCGAGCGCTTTGTAGTACACATCTCCGGTTATGCGGGCGCGCGGCTGCAATTCAAGGAGCTCGGAGGAATGTACCGGCCCGACGACTTCGCCATTGATGACCAGATGCGCCACGCGCACCTCGCCCTCTACCTTCGCATGTTCGGAAATGACCAGCATGCTCGGCTCTTCCGTGTCCGCAATGACATTGCCCTTCACATGACCGTCGATGCGCAGCCCCCCCTTGAAGTGGACGTTGCCCTCGATGTTCGTACAAATGCCGATCAGGCTGTCGATCGTGCTTTTGCTCTTGCGGCCTAGCATGATGGATCTCCTCTACAAATTCACGGAAGTTTGCGCACGGATTTGGCCCTTGTCGAGCACGCGGGCCGACACCATCGTGGCAGTGGTGCCCTCGGGCAGCGCAAGCACGCCCTCCAGGCGTTGGTAGTGACGGAATCCCAGCTTGAACCGGCCCGGCTCTGCCGATGTTTCCTCAGGGAAAACCATCATAGCAGTTTTACCGTCCTGCACCGTCGTGATAACAAGCTGTAACACTCCGGAGAAGTGGTCCCCCCTGCCCCCCTGCATGACCAGCACACGATAGCTCAACTGGTTCGGCGCGACTTGATCGATCTTCAATCGCCTGATGGCAATTCCTTGCGGGGCGGAAGCGTTCGGGAGCAGGCTGTCGAAGAATGCAAGGTCTTCCTTCAGCCGGGCATTCTCGGCTTCCAGCGCCTTGACCTGGGCGAGCAACTGCCGCTGTGCGGCCCGCTCGATGTTGAGTTCGCTCTCGGCGGAATTCGCGCTCGCCGAGAGCTGATCGCGCTCCGCACTTAAGCGCGTGACCTGATCGCGATAGCTGATGAGTTGCTGACGCGCGTCTTCCACACTCACCCCGGCAAAGGCCCGGCTGTTCTCGAACAGCCAGATTCCTGCGGCGGCACTCGTTGCAACGACCGCGAGCATGAAGCCGACGCGGGTGGACCAGGACCAGGGCGTGCGGATTGTCACGCGCGGCGACGACACCATTCTCCGGCGGCGCCAAAACTTGGACTTCATGCGACTCCGTGGTGATGACGAGCGCTGTTTCGACAGCGCTCTTGATCTAGGGCAATACCGGAATGTGCATCAATCCCGTCGATTCGGCAAGGCCAAACAGGATATTCATGCATTGCACACCCTGACCGGCCGCACCCTTCACGAGGTTGTCCTCCACCACGAGGATGACCAGCAGATCGCCGCCTTCGGGACGATGGACGGCGATGCGCACCTTGTTGGAAGCGCGCACCGAGCGCGTCTCGGGATGGCTGCCGGCCGGCATCACATCCACGAAGTACTCGTCGCGGAAGTGGTTTTCGTACAACGCCTGATAGTCGACGTCGCGCGCCTCCGGCAAGATGGTCGCGTACAACGTGGAATGAATACCGCGGATCATCGGCACCAGGTGAGGCACGAAGGTCAGGCCGACCTTGCGGCCGGCGATCGCCTGCAGGCCCTGCGTGGTTTCCGGAAGATGGCGGTGTCCCTTGACGGCATAGGCCTTGAAATTGTCGGCCGCTTCCGCGAGCAAGGTATGGACTTCCGCCTTGCGCCCGGCGCCCGACACGCCGGATTTGCAGTCGGCAATCAGCGCCGATTCATTGACCAGCGGCTTGCCGTGCGCCAGCAACGGCGCGTAGCCGAGCTGCATCGAAGTCGGATAACACCCAGGCAACCCGATCACACGCGCCCTCCTGATCGCCTCGCGGTTGATCTCGGGCAGGCCGTACACGGCTTCCGCGAGAATCTCCGGGCAGGCGTGCGGCATACCGTACCACTTCTCGAACTCGGCGACATCCTTGAGCCGGAAGTCCGCCGCCAGATCGATGATCTTCACGCCGGCCGCGAGCAGTTCGCGCGCCTGCGACATCGCAACGCCGTGCGGCGTGGCGAAGAACACCACGTCGCAGCCGGCAAGATCGGCCTTCTCCGGCGTGGAAAAGGCCAGGGAGACATGACCCCGCAAGGACGGATACATGTCCGCCACCGGCAGCCCGTCCTCCTTGCGGGAGGTGATGGCCGTCAGCTCGACTTCCGGATGCGCTGCAAGCAAGCGCAGCAGCTCCACGCCGGTATAGCCGGTCCCGCCTACGATACCCACCTTGATCATGCCCGTTCCTTCAGAGTGAAATAGGAAAACTGAAATTCTAAAGCAGCCGCGAAAAACCTTCGGCAACAAAAAAGCCGCCGGGTTGCCCCAGGCGGCTTTTCGTTTGCCGGGACCGCAGCCCCGGCGAAGCGCCGATTAACGCTTCGAGAACTGCTTCGCGCGACGTGCCTTGCGCAGGCCGACCTTCTTGCGCTCCACTTCACGCGCATCGCGCGTGACGAAACCAGCCTTCGCCAGTTCCGGCTTCAGGCCCGCATCGTAGTCGATCAGCGCACGGGTGATGCCATGACGCACCGCACCCGCCTGGCCGGATTCGCCGCCGCCATGCACGTTGACCATGATGTCGAAACGCTCGGTGTTGCCGGTCAGTTCCAGCGGCTGACGGATCACCATCAGGCCGGTTTCGCGGGAGAAGTATTCGGCTGCCGGCTTGCCGTTGACGACGATGTTACCGCTGCCTGCCTTGATGAAGACGCGCGCCACAGCACTCTTGCGGCGGCCGGTCCCGTAGTTGTAGTTACCGATCATGTCCGCTCCTTAGATTTCGAGTGCCTTGGGCTGCTGGGCGGCGTGCGGATGCGAGTCTTCCGCGTACACCTTCAGCTTCTTGATCATTGCGTAGCCGAGCGGGCCCTTGGGCAGCATGCCCTTGACAGCCTTCTCCAGCGCGCGCCCGGGGAAACGCTCCTGCATTTTGCGGAAGTTCGTTTCATAGATACCACCCGGATAGGTCGAGTGGCGGAAGTACTTCTTGTCGATTTCCTTCGCACCGGTCACGCGCAGCTTGCCTGCGTTGATGACGACGATGTAGTCGCCCGTGTCGACGTGGGGAGTGAACTCGGGTTTGTGCTTGCCGCGCAGTCGGCGTGCCACTTCGCTGGCGACACGACCGAGGACCTTGTCCGTTGCGTCAATCACGAACCACTCGCGCTGAACCTCATGGGGCTTCGCGGAAAAGGTTTTCATGATGTTGTCCTTGATGATTTCACGCTCAAATGCTGGCGGTTCCGCAGGCCATTCCCACGGACTCGACCTTGTTATCTTTTCCTGAGCGAACGGAAAGCCTGAAAGTATAGCCTTTTCAAAGACTTGGCGTCAAACATCGATTCCAGGCAAAAAAAACCCGAAGCTGCGAGGCTTCGGGTTCAATCCACACCAAAGGAGGAGGGTGGAGGAGACATTGGCAGGTCGAAAACGAGAAGCATTCTCGACCAACGCCTCCATCCTAGCCTAAATTTTTGTGCAATGCAAGAAAACCGTCTTCACCCTGCAACAGGAATCGCCATTCCGCCTTGCACACTCCCCATGCTGCAGCTGCGTCATTACCGCTGCCGCCGCGCGGCGGGAATCCCGCAGGGCTACAATAGCCGCTTTACAAGAACGAAGGGCTTCACATGGAATGCACAGTGCGCTGGGCCGGCTCTCCCGGCATGACCTTTTTGGCCGAGACCGGTTCGGGCCACCTCGTGACGATGGACGGCGCGCCGGAAGGCGGCGGGCGCGATCTGGCGCCGCGCCCGATGGAACTGGTGCTGGCGGGCACGGGCGGATGCACTGCCTATGACGTCGTCCTCATCCTGCGCAAGAGCCAGCAGGACGTGCGCGGCTGCGACGTGCGCCTCTCAGCGGAACGTGCGGAGAAAGACCCGAAAGTGTTCACCAAGGTGCACTTCCACTTCACGGTGCGCGGGCGCAGCCTGAAGCCCAATGTCGTGGAACGCGCAATCAAGCTCTCCCACGAAAAATATTGCTCCGCCTCGATCATGCTCGAGAAGACCGCAGCCATCACGCACTCGTTTGAAATCGTCGACGACCTCGCGGCTGCGGAGGCCGCCCCGTCGACCGTTTAGTGCTCTCTTGCCGGGGGCTCTGGATCAGACATAGTAAGCAGTCGTCGTCATCACCTTGGCCATCGCACGCATCCCGAAGCGAACCGGCGCGGGGGTCTGCGCGGCCCCCAGCGCCTGCGCCTTCGACCCGTGCTCGATTTCATCGACGCGCATCTGCTCGACGATCGCGCGCGACTTCATATCCTGCGCGGGCAATCTCTCCATATGGCTGGCGAGGTGCGCCTCCACCTGCCGCTCCGTCTCGACGACGAAGCCGAGGCTCGCCGCGTCCCCCACCTTGGCGGCGACCGCCCCGAGCACGTAGGCTCCCGCATACCAGAACGGATTGAGCAGGCTGGTGTGCGAGCCCAGTTCGCGGATGCGCTCGGATGTCCAGGCGAGATGATCCTCCTCCTCCCTGCCCGCCTGCGCAAACTGCGCCCTCAGCTCGGGCGACCGGGAAAACCGTCCCTGCGCCTCGTACAGGGCTTGGGCGCACACCTCGCCCACGTGGTTGACCCGCATCAGGCCGGCACTGTGCCGCCTGTCGGCGCCGGCCAACTCCCCCTCCGCGACACGCCCTGCCGGGCTTGGACGGCTGGCATGCGCGACGCCGGAGACCGTGCGCAGCATCTTGTCGGCCTGAACAATGAAACTATCGAAAATGCTCATCAGTGAATTCCTGTTCACAAAGGCAACACTCCGTTGCGCTGATACAACGGAAGCGTCGCTCAATTAACAATACGACCAAATATCTTTTGCGCACACCCCTGATCTTTGTTGAAATACCCCACAGCTTCCTGAATCAACAAGTTCGACGACCGGGAAGTGCGGCAGGGACGTAACCACTAGTGGCCTTGCCGCAAAAAACCAAGAAATATACTAGCGTCTCAACTTTTGGAGATTTTTTGATGAAAAAGTCGCTTTTCGCTCTCGCAGTTCTGGGCGCATTTGCTGGTGCAGCTTCCGCACAAACTTCGGTTACCGTCTACGGCGTTGCTGACATCTCCCTGGCCAAGGCTCGTGGCGTCTCGACGCAAATGTCCTCCGCTGGCCTGCTGAACAACGGCACCAGCCGTCTGGGCTTCCGCGGCACCGAAGACCTCGGTGGCGGCCTGCGCGCTTCGTTCAACTTCGAGCAAGGCATCGACCTCGAGCAAGGTAACCTGAGCCAAGACGGTGGCGGCGCTTGGGGCCGTGCTGCAAACATGTCGCTGGGCGGCGCATGGGGTACCCTGTCGATGGGC
>DATLGF010000413.1:0-2868 GCA_035540575.1 Noviherbaspirillum sp. | reverse complement strand
CATTTGCACCCGGGCTCAGCCCTGCGTCTGCCCTCTCATGATCCGCTTGGCCAGGCTCCAGCGATGCACCTCCGACGGGCCGTCGTAGATGCGGAATGCGCGCATGTCGGCGAAGATGCGTGCCACCACGGTCTCACCGGACACGCCCTGCCCGCCGAGGATCTGCACGCAGCGGTCGGCAACGCGCCAGACCGCCTCGGAAACGATCACCTTCGCCCGGCTCGATTCGGTCAACGCGAGCTGTCCCTCGTCCAGCACCCATGCGCAGTGCCAGATCGTCAGGCGCGCGAGGTGCATGTCCATCTCATTGTCGGCCAGCATGAAGCCAACGCCTTCGTGCGCACCGAGCGGCTTGCCGAAGGCCTCGCGCCCGCGCGCGTAGTCGACCGCGACATCATGCGCGCGGCGCGCCGCGCCGAGCCAGCGCATGCAGTGCGTCAGCCGCGCCGGCGACAGGCGCAGCTGCGCGTAGCGGAAGCCCTGCCCCGCTTCGCCGAGGATGGCCGAGGCCGGCACGCGCAGGTTCTCGAAACGCACCACGCCATGGCCACCGGGAAAGCAGGTATCGAGCGTGTCCAGCGAGCGTTCGATCACGATGCCCGGCGCCGCCATGTCGGACAGGAACATCGTCGCGCCCAGGTCCGGCACCATCGCCATGATGATCGCCAGCGTCGCGCCGTCGGCGCCGGTGGTGAACCATTTCAGGCCGTTGATCACGTAGTCGTCGCCGTCAAGAACGGCGGTGGTCTTCAGCATCGACGGATCGGATCCGGCGCCGGGCGGCGGCTCGGTCATGCAGAAGCAGGAGCGGATCTCGCCCGCGGCGAGCGGACGCAGCCAGCGCTCCTTCTGCTCCGGCGTGGCGACAGCTTCCAGCAGATGCATGTTGCCCTCGTCCGGCGCAAATACATTCAGCGCGACCGGGCCCAGCAGCGAATAGCCGGCCTCCTCGAATGCGATCGCCCGTCCGCGATGCGACAGGCCGAGGCCGCCGTACTCTTCGTTCACATGCGGCGACAGCAGACCGGCCGCGCGCGCGTGCGCAATCAGCTCGCGCCGCAGCGACTCGTCCGGCCCGTGCGGGCCGAGGCGTGCATCGCGCTCGTACGGGATCACCCGTTCGGCGACGAAGCTGCGGATGCGCGCCTGCAAGTCCCTGAATTCCTCGGGCACGGAAAAATCCATGCCGCCATGCTGCTGGTTCATCGTGATCTCCATTCTTCTTCGGCTTCATTCCATGCCGCCAGCGGCTGCAGGTCGGGTACCCAGGCAGGCCCGGGCGAACATCCGATGATACGGCTTCCGGCGTGACCAGCACATCGAGCAGCGCAGGACGGTTCGCCAGCGCCCGCTCGATTGCCGCCGGCGATCACCACCGCATCTCTCGGCAACGCGTCGCGCATCAGGCCGTCGCTGTCGTCGACGGCCGGACGCATCGACGCGACCAGCTTGTCCGCGCGTTCGCCGTGCTTCGTGCACGCGCCCGCCACGGTCGGAATCGGTGGCCGGACTGCGCTCGACGGCGGCAGCGAGGGTCGCATCCCGCGCGGCCGACGGCGTCGCGAAGATCTCCACTTCGCCGCGCGTGCGGTGCGTTGACAGCACGATAAGCAACGCTGGGCCGGAAACGGTAGACTCCTGCAGATCCCACCGTCCCAGCTGTTACCTTCTGTCCCGTTTCTGATCCGTTAACCAGGAGATTCTTGATGACGACATTCCGCAGATCCATCCTCGCCACCGTGGCATGTGCCGTTGCACTGAGCAGCCCCGCCTGGGCGCAGACAGCAGCGCCGGCGGCACCCGCGTATGAACCCAAGGTCGGCCAGGCTGGCAAGGATGTGATCTGGGTGCCGACCCCGCAGACCGTGGTGGACCGCATGCTCGAGATGGCCGAGCTGAAGGCCGACGACTTCCTCGTCGACCTGGGCTCCGGCGACGGACGCACGGTCATCACCGCCGCCAAGCGCGGCGTGCGTGCGCATGGGATCGAGTACAACCCGGACATGGTCGTGCTGTCCAAGCGCGCCGCCGAAGCCGAGGGCGTGGCCGGCCGCGCGACCTTCGAACAGGCCGACATCTTCAAGTCCGATTTTTCGCACGCAACGGTCGTCACGCTATTCCTGCTGCCGCAGCTCAATCTGCGGCTGCGGCCCACGCTGCTGGACATGAAGCCGGGCACGCGCGTCGTGTCCAACTCGTTCACGATGGACGACTGGGAACCGGACGAGTCCGACGAGGTGAAGGTCGGCTGCCCGAACTACTGCAGCGTCTACAAGTGGACGGTACCGGCCAAGGTGGAAGGCACCTGGCAGCTCGGCAACAAGCAGCTGGTGCTCACCCAGACCTTCCAGAAACTCGAGGGCGCGCTGCGCGAGGGTGGCAAAGCTACGCCGATCAGCGATGCCCGCATGGACGGGGCGCGCATCATCTTCACCGCGGGCAAGGAGCGCTATGCGGGCGAGGTGGACGGCCGCTCGATGAAAGGAACGATCAACGGCCGCACCGCGTGGAGCGCGACGCGTTCGAATTAGCGGCTTCACAGTTCGGCGGTATATCCTGACACAGGGCCCGCACAGCGGGCCCTGTGTCATTTCCCGGCGCGCGTTGGCTAAGCACGCACGAGTCACCGGCTAAGCGATGCATAGAGGAGGCGATGCGACACCGCCGCGAAGCGCCGTGGAGAGAGCGAGGAGCAACAAAAAAGCGCCCCGAAAGGCGCTTGTTTGCTTGATTCTTGGCGGAGAGGGGGGGATTCGAACCCCCGATAGGCTATGAACCTATACACGCTTTCCAGGCGTGCGACTTAAACCACTCATCCACCTCTCCTGGATTCGGGTCGCTTGCGCGAAGCCGCAGATTATAGCAGGT
>DATLGF010000412.1:0-2923 GCA_035540575.1 Noviherbaspirillum sp. | reverse complement strand
GACCTATTCGCCGCTGGTCGCGGCCTTCTTCGCCGTGCATCCCGATTACGTGCCGCCCTACGCGCCGAAGGATCGCGACGCCTGCATCTGGGCGCTGTCGGCCGGCGAGCTCAACGAGTCGCAGGGATTCGAACCGCTGATCTTTCCGCTGGATGCGGCGTCCTACCAGCCGCTGATCGCGCCCGCGTTCAAGAACCGGGAAGAGCCGGGCACGGTCGGCGTGGCGATGGCGATCGAGCACGATCCGCGCATCCAGCTGCAGCAGGGCGCGTTCACCGTGCATTCGTCGCGCACGCCGCTCGACCGGCTGGACGGCAAGGAACGCTTCCTGCGCAAGCTGCTGATACCGGGGGCAGCGATACAGGCATTCTGCGAGGAACTGAGCCTGCTCGGCATGCGCAAGTCCAATCTGTTCCCGGATCTCGCGGCCCTGACCTCGGAACTGCGCGCCGCGCATCCGCCAGCCCACCCGAACAGGCGCGCGCCCGCGCCGCAGGACAGCCGTGCCGCGGTTCGCGTGCTTGAGCTGCCGGAAGCGGTACGGCGTACCCGGCCAACGATGGAGAAATTACGGATGCATGAGCATGGAAAAGATCCCGAGCCGGACGCCGACGGCCTGGAAAACCGCAACCTGACCGGCGCCACGCCGCCGATACCGGATGCCGACGACCCGGCACGGCACGGCGCGCCTGATGAAGCCGCCGGACTGGAAAACAGCGACGTTACCCGGCCGAACCCGCCGGACAGCGAACGGGCGACCGGCAACTCGTGATGGCCGGGCGGGGCGCGCCTGTCATCGTGTTCGGCGCCTTTGACCGGCACAACTTCGGCGACCTGCTGTTTGCCCATGTCGCCGAAGCGCTGCTGGCACCGCGCCGGCTTCATTTCGCCGGGCTGATCGCGCGCGACATGCGCGCCGTAGGCGGCCATGCGCTGGAAGCCTTGCAGGTGCTCGGCGCCCGGCTCGGCGCGCAGCCGGTGAACCTGCTTCACGCCGGCGGAGAGGTGCTCACCTGCACCGACGAGGAGGCGGCCGTGATGCTGCTTGAGCCGTCCGCCGCTCAGGCCTTGCTGTCGCGCGGCCGCACCCGCGTTCCGTTGCCGTTCGCCGCCGCGCGCCTTCCGTACATCGCTTCGCCCGGACAATTTCCGCACGTGCGGATGCTGTTCAATGCGGTGGGTGGCGTGGCGCTCGACCGGCTCGATCCGCCGCTGCGCGAGGAAGCGGCTGCCGCGCTGCGCACAGCGGCCTGGCTCGGCGTGCGCGACTGGCGCACCCAGGCAGCCTTGCGCACCGCCGGCATCGCGGCGCGGCTGCTGCCGGACCCGGCCACGATGGTGCCTGCGCTGTTTGCAGCGCGCATTGCGCGGCATGCGGCACAAGGCGAGGTGGCGGCCGTCCGCGACGTGTTCCCGCGCGGTTACCTGGCCGTGCAGTTCAGCAGCGATTTCGGCGACGATGCGACGCTGTCGCTGCTGGCCAGCCAGCTCGACGAGGCGGCTGCCGCCCATCGGCTCGGCATCGCGCTGTTTCGCGCCGGCGCGGCGCCCTGGCACGACGACCTCGATGTCCTCGCCCGGCTGCACGCGCGCATGCGCTGCCCGGTGCACGTATTCGAGTCGCTCGACATCTGGGATATCTGCGCGCTGATCGGCGCCAGCGTCGGCTTCGCCGGCAGCAGCCTGCACGGACGCATCGTCGCCGCAGCTTTCGGCCTGTCCCGCGTGAGCTGTACTCGCCTGTGGCCGGTACCGGGCAAGCAGGATGCCTATGCGCATACCTGGGATACGGAATGGCCGGCCTGCACCGGGCCGGCGGCGCTGGCAGCCGCGATCGCCGCGGCACTGGCGGTGCCGGCCGAAGCGCGCCGGCAGCACGCGCAGGCGATGCAGGCGCGCTACCTGGCCGCCTTTCGCGACCTCGCGGCGGCGCTGATGTGAGAGACGCCGCCAGATACGGATCAGTACGCGTCGTAGACCGACTGGCGCCGTTCGAACAGCGGACGGTGGCCGGAGCGGTCGATCGCGCGCCGGCGCGGGTGACTGCCCGCAAGGAAGAAATGCATCGGGTTGCGTCTTTCCTCCTGACGGTCCGCATAGCGGCGTGTGCGCGGCTGGCGTGACGCCATCCAGGCGAGCACCCCCAGTCCGACCGCAAGGCCGATCAGAAGACCGCTGTGCGACGTGCCGCTCCCGGCGGCCTCCTGCTCCTTGCTTTGCTCGATGTCCATGCGTCCCCCTTGCGTGCCGTATGCGCTGCTGATGCTCAGGTACGACCGGCGCGCGGGCGCAATGTTCTGGTGCAACTACTGAGCAGGGTCATGAATGAACGCAAGTCGCTGCGCAACGAAGGAGTCGAACGCCGCCAGCAGGCCGGCGTAGCGTTGCGGCGCGCCTTCCAGCGCGGCGAGCGCGTGGCATGCGGCTTCCAGCGTGGAGAGCTGTCCCGGGCGGCGCGCCTTGCGGATCGCGTAGCGACCCGGTGCTGCGGCATTGACAGCGACACGCGGCAGGCGCTGCAGTACCGGATTCTGCAGCAGCATTTTCAGGCTCTTGCCCCAGGTTGCATCGAGCAGCACGAGGCGCAATCGAGCCGGCGCGGGCAGGGCCGGTGGCAGTGCCGGGGGCGGCGCGATGCGCCCGCCGGGCGTGTCCGGATAGAGCAGCAGGTTCGTCGTGCCGGCGGGTGCCGCCAGACGACTCTGCAGCATGTCTTCCGCGAACCCCTCGCCCGTCAGCAGCACGCTGCGTTCCAGCGACAGATGCAGCAGGCGTGCGGTGCCCTTCGCATGGCGCACCTCATCCGGGTGCTGCAGGATCAGCAACTCGACCTCGTTGGCCACCGGCGTCACCAGATCGCAGATGCAGGCCCGCGCCGCGCGCAGGCATTGCGGGCAGGCGAGGCGAGGGGAAGGGGCGGGAG
>DATLGF010000411.1:0-3268 GCA_035540575.1 Noviherbaspirillum sp. | reverse complement strand
CGCCCGCGATCCGTCCGAATGCGAACGGCCGGCCGGGCTTCATCGCCAAGCGCCAGAACAGCACCTCGCCCATGCTCGCCATCACCTTTGCCGTATGGTCGGCGTCTCCGGCCGCGGCGCCGCCGGAAGTGATGATGGCGTCGGCCATCGACGCGCGGGTGAGCGTGTCGGCCAGCGCCTTCGGGTCGTCGGCCACCGCGCCCAGGTCGATCACCTCGCAGCCCGTCTGTTCGAGCAAGGCGGTGAGGGTGTAGCGGTTGCTGTCGTACACGCAGCCTTCGTCGAGCCGGCTGCCCGGCTCGCGCAATTCGTCGCCGGTGGAAAAGTACGCGACGCGTACGCGCGGCAGCACCGGGAGCGCGGGCACGCCGAGCGAGGCGGCGAGCCCGAGGTCGGCGGCACGCAACAGGCGTCCGCGCGCCAGCGCCTCCTGGCCCCGCGCCAGGTCCTCGCCGCGCAAACGGCGATTCGCGCCGCGCTTCACGTCCGCCGTCGCGAAACGCACCACGCCGTCCGCACTCTGGGTGGCCTCCAGCGGAATGACCGTGTCGCAACCGGGCGGCATCATTGCCCCGGTCATGATCCGCACGCACTCGCCGTCCTTCACAACGGCCTTGTACGGCTGTCCGGCCAGCGCGGTACCGGCCACGGTCAGTTGCATGCGACCGCCGGTCAGCTTTGCACCGTCGAATGCGTAGCCGTCCATGGCCGAGTTGTCGTGCGCGGGAACGTCGATCGGCGAAACGAGGGCTTCAGCCAGCACCCGCATGCGCGCCTGCCGCAGCGGTGCCGTCTCGCTGCCCGTGAGCGGCTGCACGGCGTCGAGCATGAAATCCCGGGCGAGGTCGACGGCGAGGTCTTCGGTGCCGGAATGCGGCAGGCGTGCCGCCCGCTCATGCAGGGAAGGGAGGCTCATGTGCGCTGAAATCCTTGCAGTTCTTCAAAGGTGTTGATGTTGCGGAATGCCGCCTCGTCGCTGAACACGGCGGGCGCCGCTCCCTGGCTGCGCAGCCAGGAGCCGAGCCTGCGCTCGCCCGCGTCGAGCGCCGCGCGCAGTTGCGGCAGCAGCGAGCGATCCAGCATGCAGAAAACCGGATGCGCCTGTTCGCCTTGCCCACTGTCCGTCACCGCATAGGCGAGTGCGGCGCTGCGCCGCTCCATTGCCGCGTGCAGGCGGCAGACGAGGTCCGGCGGGAGACAGGGGGAATCGCAAGGGACGACGACCAGCAGGTCGGTCGTGCAGGCGGCCAGTCCCGCTTCGATGCCGGCCATCGGCCCCGGCAGCCCGGTGCGCAGATCGGGTCGCACGGGAAAACCGAATGCGCGGTAGCGGTCCAGTTCGCGATTGGCGTTGATCGCCAGTTCATCGACCTGCGGGCGCAGTCGCGCGACGATCTCGGCAAGCATCGGAGCGCCGTTGAATGCTTGCAGACCCTTCTCGACCCCGCCCATCCGCGAACCGCGGCCGCCAGCCAGGACCAGTCCGGTGACGGACGGCAGCTTGCCGGCGGTGCCAGGTTCCGGACAGGTGCGGGGTGCGGTGGTGGCGGTCATGGGCAATGCGGTCGGCTCATCCGAGCGTCCACGATATCACGAGGCCGATCGCGCCGGACGCGGCGATCAGAGGGATGGTCCCGATGCGCTGGCGCAGCAGCGCATAGCTGGCAATGACGGCGATCGCCATTGCAATCCAGTCCCAGTCGGCGGGCGCCAGCCTCAATCGGAACACATGTTCGGCAAAGAACACGGCGAGGCTCGCGATGACACCGACGACCGCCGCCGAGATCGCGGTCAGCGGCGCGGTCAGGCGTACATTGTCGCGCGTCGATTCAACGACCGGGCCGCCGGCCAGGATGAAAATGAACGATGGCAGAAAGGTGAAGAAGGTGGCGACGCAGGCCCCGGCCATGCCGGCCAGCAGCGGATGTTCCGCGCCGAACACGGCCTGGGTCCAGGCGCCGATGAAGCCGACGAAGGCGACGATCATGATCAGCGGCCCGGGCGTGCTTTCACCCAATGCCAGTCCGTCGATCATCTGAGCGGGTGTGACCCATTGAAAGGTCTCCACGGCGCCCTGGTACACATAGGGCAGCACCGCATAGGCGCCGCCGAACGTAAGCAGCGCCGCCTTGGTGAAGAACCAGCCCATTTGCGTCAGTGTGCCGGTGTTGTCGGTCGCCCATGCCAGAAGCGCCAGCAGTCCGACCCCGCACAGCAGCCCGGCGCCCACGGTTGCCGCCATCGCGCCCCAGGTGAAGCGCGCATGCGCGGGGGTGGGCGTGCTGTCGTCGATGATGGCCGGGCCGCTGTGCGCGGTCGAAGCGCCTGCATGGGCCTGGCCGAGGCGAAACAGCTCCGGCCGCAGCCTGCCTCCTATCAAGCCGGTCAATGCCGCCGCGCCGACGATAGCCGGAAACGGCACGCCGAGGATCGCGATTGCAATGAAGGCCGCGCACGCGAGCGCAATCAGCCACCGGTTTTTCAGCGCGCGCGCGCCTATGCGCCACGCGGCCGCCAGAACGATCGCCACCACCGACGGCTTGATTCCGTAAAGTATCCCCGCGATCAGCGGCGCGTCGCCGTAGACGAGATAGACCCAGGCGAGGGTGCCGAGCAGGAGCAGCGACGGCAGCACGAACAGCACGCCGGCGATGATGCCGCCCCAGGTGCGATGAAGCAGCCAGCCGATATAGATGGCGAGCTGAGTCGCTTCCGGTCCCGGCAGCAGCATGCAGTAGTTGAGTGCATGCAGGAAACGCTGCTCGGAGATCCAGCGCCGCTTCTCGACAAGATCGGTGTGCATGATCGCAATCTGGCCCGCCGGACCGCCGAAGCTGATGAAGCCGAGCTTGAGCCAGTAGAGCAGGGCCTCGGCAAGCGAAACCGAGGCCGGTATAGCGACGGCGGCCTTCATGCCTGAGTCCCTGTTCCAACGAACGGCCAGTTGTGCGTCTCGTTGCGCGCGTGCCTGCACCAGGCGTAGAGCGCGTCGTAGAGCGGCATGGCGGCGTCGAGCAGCGCGGCGTCGTCGCGATGGATCACGCCCAGCCCGAGCGAGATCGCGAGCAGGCCGGCCGCCTGCGGGGCGGTCTCGAGCGTTCCGGTGTCGGCCGCGCGCACGATGTCGGCCAGCGCCGCGAGCGCCGGATCCTGCAGGTCGAATTCCGCGAGGAACGCATCGAAGCTGCACGCCGGGCCGCGGTGCGAGAGCACGGTGTCGGGAATGTCGTAGGGCTGGGCGCCGAGAATCTCGGCCTGGGTGCGTACC
>DATLGF010000410.1:0-2014 GCA_035540575.1 Noviherbaspirillum sp. | reverse complement strand
TGAAGCTGATCGAGCCGCTGGAAGCCGACGGCACGCTGGTCAAGCGCGGCCGCGAACTGATCGAACGCGAGATCGAGTATTTCTCGGTGATCGAGCACGACGGCGTGATCTTCGGCTGCGCGGCGCTCTACCCGTTCCCGGCCGAGAAGATGGCGGAGATGGCTTGCCTGACGGTCAACCCCGACGTCCAGGGCCAGGGCGACGGTGAGCGCATCCTGAAGCACATGGAGAACCGGGCACGTGCGGCGGGCTTCACCAAGCTGTTCGTGCTCACGACGCGCACCGCGCACTGGTTCCTCAAGCGCGGCTTCGTGCTGGCGAGCGTCGACGACCTGCCGAAGGATCGCCGGCACATGTACAACTGGCAGCGCAAGTCGCTGGTGCTGATCAAGAATCTGTGATGGCCGAGGGGCCGCGCGTCGGCCCGCCAGCCAAGCCAATAAACTTTCGAGAAGGAGTGTAAGAAATGGCCCGTATGGTCCAATGCATCAAACTGAACCGCGAAGCCGAAGGCCTGGACTTTCCGCCGTATCCCGGCGAACTCGGCAAGCGCATCTATGAGAACGTGTCCAAGGAAGCCTGGGCGGCCTGGCTCAAGCACCAGACGATGCTGGTCAATGAAAACCGGCTGAATCTCGCCGACACCCGGGCGCGCAAGTATCTTGCGGCCCAGATGGAGAAGCACTTCTTTGGCGAAGGCGCCGACCAGGCAGCCGGTTACGTTCCGCCGTCCGAATAAGCGTACACGGCAGCGCATTCGTTGTGTGCCAGCATGAAAAAAAGCCCGCCCGGATTGCCCGGCCGGGCTTTTCGTTCTTGTCGCGCTGCGATCAGAATGTCAGCTTGCGCACACCGTCCGCGATACCGAGCAGCGCGACATCCGCGCCGCGGCGCGCGAACAGGCCTACCGTGACCACGCCGACGATGTTGTTGATCTGTTCTTCCAGTCCCTTGGGATCGGCAATCCTCAGGCCGGTCACATCGAGGATGTAGCAGCCGTTGTCGGTCACGAGCGGCGCGCCGTCCTTCTCGCGCAGCTTCGGCTGCCCGCCGAGCCCGACGAGCGCCCGCGCCACCGCTGCGTGCGCCATCGGAATCACTTCCACCGGCAGCGGGAATGCGCCCAGCGTGTCGACCAGCTTCGAGCCGTCGGCGATGCAAATGAACTTGCGCGCCACCGAAGCGACAATCTTCTCGCGCGTCAGCGCGGCGCCCCCACCCTTGATCATCGCGCCCTGGCTGGTGATTTCGTCGGCGCCGTCGATGTACACGGACATGGACTCCACCTCATTCAGATCGAGCACCGCGATGCCGTGCGCGGACAGGCGCGCCGCCGTGGCCTCGGAAGACGCCACCGCGCCCTTGATCCTGTCCTTGATCTTGCCGAGTTCGTCGATGAAGTAATTGGCGGTGGAACCGGTGCCGACTCCGATGATTTCGCCGCTGGGCACGTATTCGATCGCCGCGCGGGCGACCGCCTGTTTCATTTCGTCTTGGGTCATGGCTGCGGACCTGGAAGGCTTGCAAAGCCGGCTATTTTAAACCCGCCAGCCTGGCCCGTACCGCCGGAAGCCGCTGCCGCCGAAAAAACAGCAGGCTAGCCCTTGCGATAGCTGTTGAGCACCTCGAGAATCTGCGCAAACTTGACCGGTTTCTCGAACACGCGCTCGAACCCGGCGTCGCGGGCACGCTGGTGTTCACGTACGTCGTCATAGCCGGTCACGGCCACCAGGGGGATATGGCGCAGCCCCGGGTCGCCGCGAAGCTCGCGGGCAACGTCAAAGCCGCTCTTCTCGCCCGGCAGTCGCAGGTCGCAGAAGACGAGGTCCGGCACTTCATTGCGGGCGCATTCCACGCCGCTGCGCGCGCTGAACGCCGAGTAGGTAACGCACCCCATGACCTCCAGCAGGTCGCAAAACAGCTTGGCAAGGTCCTGATTGTCCTCGATCACCAGCACCCGCATCGGGTACTTGTCGAGGACGATCTTCGTGCCGGGTTCGGGAGATGGCTGCAT
>DATLGF010000409.1:0-5994 GCA_035540575.1 Noviherbaspirillum sp. | reverse complement strand
GTGCCGGTGCCGGTGCCGGTGCAGGTGCCGGTGCAGGTGCAGGTGCAGGTGCAGGTGCAGGTGCAGGTGCAGGTGCAGGTGCCGGAGCAGGTGCCGGAGCGGGTGCCGGAGCGGGTGCCGGCGCTTGTGCATGCGGATGGTTAATCGGAAATGGCTTCTTTCGGCCTTCCTCCACATCCACGTCGGTGCTGAGCTCCGTGTCGTTCATTGCCATCTGATCAAAACCGGTATCGTCGCCACCGCCTCCACAGGCGGCAAGCAGGACCGCCGAGCAGGCACAGGCGATGGCAGATTTACGGAAGCGTCTAGCATTCAGATCAAACAAGATAATCCCCTTGGTAATTGACAACTCCGCATGCGAAAAAGCACATGCGAGTGCAATAAGAGATTTCTCGTCTGAAAATAGTTCTAGCTAGAAATGTTTCCCCAAGTAACGCATGAATGTACCTAACGGTTACAGCGAGCGGCGGGGAAAGAAGGATTGCGACTGAAGCGCCGCGGAAGGCGCAGGCGCGTAGCCCTCTTCGGCGTCCCTGGCGCTACAGCTGGTCTGTACGCACGCGTCCAGTTGTGGCGGATGAAGAGGCGTCACGCCGATACGAACCGACACCTGGCCGCAATGCCGCCACGCTGTCCCGCAGAAGCCACCACAGAATACGCGGATTGTCTCGCAACTGAGAAAGCGCATAAGGCAGATAGGCCTCACCGTAAGGAATGTATATCCGCATCGGCACGCCGCGCTCGCGTGCGACCTGCATGCAGCGGCGTAACGGCAATCCGTAAAGCAGTTCCATTTCACACGGCGTGCCCGCCGCTTGCAGTCGTCGCAGCGCCCTTTCCGCCAAACGCGGATCGTGCGTCGCGACTGCAACCTTCCGTGCCCGTCCTGCCAAACGTTCGATGACGTTCATGAATCCCTGCTCCGGATCGGCGTTCACCTGTGCGGGATCGGGCCACTGTCCCTTGACCACGCGGACAAACAGGCCTTGCCGGCACACCCAGTCCGCATCGTCAACGCTGCGCGCCCATCGGCCAGGCAAGGTGAACCCGATGTCCAGATCCGGATGGAGCCGCTTCAGCTCCTCGCAGACGGCCATCTTCCTGACGACGTATTCAATGCCGTGCGAATCGAAATGAATGCGCCGGCCGGCCTTTGCAGCCGCCCCACTGAGCTTGGAAACGAGCTCCTTCTTGAAGTGCAGCGCGGGGAGTTTGACCGAGAGATAATCGTCGCTTCCCGAATGCGCCAATTGGTCAAGCCCGGCCACGTCCTGCTCTGCAAGTTCAGCGGGCTTTTCGTCTTCGGTATTCCAGTACCCGATTGTTACGCTCGCTCCGTTCGCGCGAACTTTTTCCGCCACGCGCATCGCATCGGCAAGCGTTTCTCCTGCGATGTACGACTTCGCAGCGAAGTTCAGCACCGGGACGATGCTCTTGATCAGGCGACGACGGCCACTTATTGCCAGGCGTCGAAGCATGCGCGCGAGCCGAAGGCCTGAGTCGGCCATGAATCCCAACATGCCTTGGACGGTCGGCGGATAAATCCACACCGCAACGCAGTCGTGTTTGTGCAAGCTCCATACATCGATCCAAGGTGCGCTCACGCCCAGGAATTCAAAGTTCTTCAAGCCAGTCCGGGCAGCGTGTTCAATGGTGTCCCGCAACAGAAGTTGTCCCGGCGCGCAGTGGGCAAACGCCGCGTCGTAGCCGATCTTCAGCAGCCACAACGCGTCAGCGCGCTGGATCGCGATTTCCATTGCAATTGCGCGGCCGTCCAGCCTTAGCAATCCGATGCGCACTTCGCCCGAACGGGCGGCAGCCTTCAAATAGCTGCGCAGGTGATTCCGCCTTTTCGCGTCGTACAGCAGAGCGGTGCCGGCGGCACCTTTCCAGGAACGGGCTTCTACCTGGAAGGCTTCCTCCAGCAAGGCGTCGAGTTGATCCGGTGTGGGCGCGTGGATCGCGCTTTCGGCCTTGCCCATGCTGTCGAGCCGGCGCCGCATCCTCCGCAGATCCGAGCGGCGGCCGGCGTTGAGGTGCTGTTCAGGTTCCGACCATGACGGATCGAGCGGAATGAAGGGCGACCCTTCACCCGGCCGTTCCACTACCAGCGCGCGCTTCCTGAATGCCTGGCGCAGCGCGTCGAGGCTGCCGGAATCGGTCGGAACGCGAGACAGCAGCATCGGGCGCCGGTCTCTTGCCAGTTGCTGCATCAGGCGCTGGAGCGATTGCGCATCCGAGAAGAGAAAATCCATCGGCTCGAAATACTCGTCGACGCCCAACATCATCCTGCGCTTGACACCTGCGATGCGCTTGATCGCGAGCGGCACCACGGCACGGAGCTCCTCGCCGCGCATGACGCCGACGACTTCAACTTCGGAAGCGTCGGTGTGCATCGCGCATGCGACGGCCCAGTCGAATTGTTCAATCGGTCCTCCGGTTCTTGCCTCGACGGCGCGCCACCGCGATTCCATCGTCTTGAGCTCGGCTTTGCCGATGCGGTGGAATGTCGATAACGCTGACGGGATTGAAGTGGACTTGCGTTCAGCCTCGAAGGTCACGGTTTTCATGATGGGCTCCCGGATGTGCTTTCGGATTGCGTGATGCTGGTGGAAGGCGGAAACGGCAGGCTGCCCGCGGTCATTCGTACTCCCCGCGTGGACAGCGCTTCGTATCAAGTTCCCCGCGATGGTCGCGATGGGCGGGTTGTTTCGGGTGTGTGTCAGCATGCGTCTTCGGCGTATGGTGTGATGTGGGCCGGGAGACCGCCGTCAGGCAACCATATCCTCAACATACGGGTAGCCCAAGTACAGTCGGCCGCTTGTTCGACGAAGAACAAATCGGAATGCCTGCGAGGCAGATTCCGGACACGTGGTTTTTCAGGTTTGAATCAGATTCGATGACGCCGAATGGCGCGCGGCCGCGTGCATCGCCTGCCGGTGCTCTGACAGGAACCGCCGGGAACCATGGCCGCAATTCGGGGAATATGATGAACCGGAACAATTGTTGCGTTCTCACCGGTGGGTTCGCGTGCTTGTGCGTTCACCCCTCATGCGGCAAGCGAGCAGGGCGTGCAGGCGTCTTCGGCATCAGGCCACCCCGGCGCGAATGGGCGCAAGCGCAGCAGGACCGGCGCCTTTGCGCAACGCTGCCCCAGGCAGGCGTCTTTGCAGGGATCAAGCCCCGGTCCGCCGCCTCCCGGATTTTTGTCTGGTGTAACTGGTCAATGGCTTATGCGGGGTTTGCACGCGGCCTGCGCTTCGGGCGCAGCCGGGAACCGCCTGTACCTTGCCTCCATCCGGTTCGAAGGACCTGCGAATGACACCCTCTGCTGACGCGCAAGCCAAGCCTTCGTCTGCCGCGCGCATCGGCCTCTGGCTGGGGCCGCTGTGGCTGCTTGCGGTGATGATTCTTCCTGCTCCAGGCGGCATGTCGGAAGACGCGTGGCGCTGCACCGGCCTGGCGCTGTGGATGGCGACGTGGTGGGCGACCGAGGCCATTCCCATCCCGGCCACCTCGCTGCTGCCCATCGTTCTGGTGCCCGCACTCGGCCTTGGCAAGCTCGACGCGACCACAGCCAGCTACGCCAATCCGATCATTTTCCTGTTTCTCGGCGGCTTCCTGATCGGCATCGCGATGCAGCGCTGGAACCTGCATCGCCGCATCGCGCTGAACGTGCTGCTTCTGGTCGGCCAGCGTCCGGAGCGGCAGATCGCCGGATTCATGCTGGCGACCGGCTTTCTCAGCATGTGGGTATCGAATACGGCCACCACCGTGATGATGCTGCCGATCGGCATCTCCGTCGTCGGCCTGCTCGGCACGGATCAGGACCGTGCCGAAGTGGACCGCTATGCGGCTGCGCTGCTGCTGGCCATAGCCTACGCGGCGAGCATAGGCGGCATCGCAACCCTGATCGGCACGCCGCCGAACGCGCTGCTCGCGGCTTACCTGGCGAAGAACCACGATATCCAGGTCGGGTTTGCGCAATGGATGGTCATCGGGCTGCCGGTTTCCGTGCTCATGCTGCTGGTCGCGTGGTGGTGGCTCACGCGAGGGGGATTTCGCATCAAGAGCGGCGAAGGCGGCAGGCAGGCACTGACGAACGAACTGGCCGCGCAAGGCCGGATCAGCCGAGCGGAGCAACGGGTGGCGGCAGTCTTCGTCGTGACCGCAGCTGCATGGATACTGAGTCCGGTCATCACCCGTTACGGCGTGGGATGGCTGTCGGACACCATCATCGCGATAGCCGCCGGCATTACGCTGTTTCTGCTTCCCAGCGCGGACAAGGCGCAGGCGCGCCTGCTCGTATGGGAGGACGCCAAGGCCCTCCCATGGGGCGTGCTGCTGCTGTTCGGCGGCGGGCTGGCGCTGGCCGATGTCATCAGGAATTCGGGGCTTGCTTCATGGATTGCCGGGCAGCTGGCGGTATTCAGTGCGCTGCCGCTGCTCCTGCTGGCCGGCGCAGTCGTGCTGGTCATCGTGTTCCTAACCGAGCTGACCTCCAACACCGCCACCGCGGCCGCCTTTCTGCCGTTGCTCGGGGCGCTGGCGATGTCGACCGGCGTGGATCCGCTGCTGCTTACCGTGCCGGCGGCCATTGCGGCGAGCTGTGCGTTCATGATGCCGGTCGCCACGCCGCCGAACGCCATCGTGTTCGCGACCGGTCAGCTGAAGATACAAACAATGATGCGGGCCGGGCTGTTTCTCAACATCGCGGCGACGGTGATTCTCACGCTGGTGGTCACCGGTCTGCTGCAGGCGTTCTGGTTGACGGACTAGCCGAGGTCACGGCACCTGCAAAGCGCCGCGCTGCGCCAGCGCTTCACGCAACTCGCGCTTGAGCACCTTGCCGATCGCGCTGCGCGGCAGACGGTCTGTTACGCTGACCGCAGCCAGCCGCTGGGTCTTGCCAAGCTGTGCATTGGCCCATTCCAGCACCTGTTCCGGTTCCAGTGACGTGCCGTTTCGGGCGACGACGGCCGCCACCGGGGTCTCGCCCCAGCGTGCCGACGGGACGCCGATCACCGCGGCTTCGAGAATGGAGGGATGGCGCAGCAGGACGGCCTCCAGATCGCTCGGATAGATGTTGAAGCCGCCGGAGATGATCATGTCCTTCTTGCGGTCCATGAGGACCAGGAAGCCGTCCTCGTCGAAGCGCCCGATGTCGCCGGTGCGGATGAAGCGCTTGCCGTCCGGCGCGTACCATTCCGCCTCGCGCGTCTTTTCCGGCTGCTTGTGATAGCCAACCATCATGCCCGGAGAATGGCCGACCACTTCACCGGCTTCGCCACGCGCGACCTCGTTGCCGGCATCGTCGATCACGCGGATGTCGTGGCCGGGCGAAGGCTTGCCGACCGTGTGCAGCTTGTCCGGATGTTCATGCGCGGCGAGGATGCAGGTGCCGCCGCCTTCGGTCATGCCGTAGTACTCCATCAGCCCGCCCGGCCAGCGGCGCAGGACGTCGGCCTTGAGCGCTGCCGGAAAGGGCGCGCTGGTGCAGAACTTCATGCGGAAGGAAGACAAGTCGTAGCGTTCGAAATCTTCCCGCGCCATGATGCGCTGGTACTGCACCGGCACCAGCATTGCATGGGTGGCGCGGTGCTTTTCGGCCAGAGCCAGCCAGCCGGCGGCGTCGAACTTCGGCATCAGCACGACGCTGCCGCCGAGCGCGATCGCCGGCAGAAAGCTCACCAGCGTGGTGTTCGAGTACAGCGGCGTGGAGATCAGCGTGACGGCGGTGTCGTCGTAGCCGTTCATGCGTCCGCGCAGCACATGCGCCCAGCGCATCGCGTGGGGCTGCACGATGCCCTTGGGCGTGCCGGTGGTGCCGGAGGAATAGATGATGTTGAACGGCCAGTCCGGAGCGATCGCTACGCTCGCGGGACGCTGGCCGTGCGGGGCGAGCCAGGCGGAATGTGCGGTCCCGCCCTCGCTGTCATCGAGCGCGACGACGGGGACGGCAGGCGCGACGCCGGCCGCGGCAAGCGCCTGCAT
>DATLGF010000408.1:0-9846 GCA_035540575.1 Noviherbaspirillum sp. | reverse complement strand
GGCCGCGGCGATGCTCAGGCGATTGAGCAGGCGTCGCACCGGATGCCCTTCGTCCTGCAGCAGCGAAGGCTCCAGCAAGGCTGCCTTGAGGGTAGGCACCTGCAAGCGCGCGATCTGATCGCGCAGGACAGCCGGCACCCGCTCGTCCTCCAGCATGATCTCGAACAGCATCGTGACCACTTCGACCGTCAAACGCTCGTCATCGGTGGCGGCATCGAGATCGAGTCGCTCGCGCAGCGCCTCGACCTGGGCGCGGCCGGGAGCACCGGTCGGTGAAGCGGGCGGCGCATGCGTGGCCTGCTCCTGCAGGCCGCCCAACTGCTCCACCAGGAGGCTCGGGGCGTCGGCGCGCGAGGACGGCTCGCGCGGAGAAGTGAACATCGAGCGCACCAGTGCATGCGCGGAAGGCGGCTCAGCGGCCGGTGCATGGCCGGCAGCCCGGCTCATGGCCTCGATCATGCGACCGAGGCCGGGCATCATTTCGCCGGCAGCGGCGGTACCCGGCGCTCCGGGCGCTCCGAAATAACGCTGGTTGTGCGCGGCGCGCGAGCGCTGCGCGATGAAGCGGCCGCGCACACCGGCGGCCTCGAACACCTCGCGGATCGCGCCATAGAAGCCGGCCAGGTGAGGGAGCATCGCATCGCCGAGCTGTTCGTACAGGAGCTTGTCCTTGCCCTCCTCGTCCACGCTCTGGCGAACCGCCTCGTACAGCGAGCGTGCCAGCAGATAGGGCCGGAACGGGTTCTCGCGCTCGCGCGCCTCGACCTGTCCGTGGAGATTGGCGATGATGACGTTGAGCCGGCCTATGCCTTCCTCGTGAGCCTCGCGCATGCGCTGCGCCAGCCGGCCGACTTCGATCTGCTGGTTCACAGCCTCGTCGTCGATCAGGGAAAGCTCGCTCGCCAGCAGCTTGCGCATCCCGGGACGCAGGTCGATGTACATCGTCTGCATCGCCCGTTCGAGCGCGGCGCGATACATGCCGTCGATGTTGCGAAGGAAGGTGCTGCCGTCCTGCCGCAGGAAATGGCGCACCGCGGTCAGCGCGCTGCGGTCGAGGCCGGATCTCGCTTCGGCGAGCTGGTCGGCGACGTTGCGGTCGGCATCCTGCATCGTGCGTTGCACGACGGCCAGGAAGCCGAACAGGGCCTTGTCCTTCGCCGCCTGGATCAGTCTTCGGTACTCGGTATCGGGCATGCCTGTACGGAACGAAATTTTGCAAAACTCAATGTTACGGCCAATCCGCGCGGCAACCGGCAAAAATTGTTGATACGCAACAAGAAACCGCGGCGAGTCAGCCGGACGTTGCCGTAGAGGAAAGCATGTCAAGTTCGGCGGCGTCGAGGTAGCACCACTGGCCCGGCTCCAGTTCCAGGTCCGCCAGGCGCAGGCCGCCGATGGCGGTGCGGTGCAACTGGACGCAGTGGTTGCCGGCCGCGGCCAGCATGCGCTTGACCTGGTGATACTTGCCTTGCTCCAGCACTACTTCGATCTCCTGCTCACTCAATATGCGGCAGTCCTGCGCAGCCAGCGGCGCGGGCTCGTCATGCAGCTGCACCCCTTCCTTCAGCCGGGCGATCAGTGTCTCATCCACCGGTTCGGCGGTGCGGGCCAGGTAGTGCTTGGGCACATGCCGGCGCGGTGAGGTCTGGGCATGGATGAAGGCGCCGTCGTCGGACAGCAGCAACAGACCGGTGGTGTCATGGTCGAGCCGCCCGACCGGCTGCACGGCGCGCCAGGAAAACTGTTCGGGGAGCAGCGAGAGCACGCCGGGATGGTGGCTCGGCTTGCGCGAACACTCGTAGCCCGACGGCTTGTGCAGGGCCAGGTAGACATGGTCACGGTACAGCCAAGCCTCGCCGAACACGGTGAAACGCAGCCCGTCCGTTTCGAAACTCTTGCGGAAATCGTCGACCAGCTCGCCGTTGACAGTCACCTCGCCGTCGGCGACGAGTTGGCGGCACCATTTGCGCGTGCCGAAACCCTGCGATTGCAGGATGCGGTCCAGGGTCATTTTGCTCATCGCGCGACTTTAGCAGAGACGGGCCCGCGCAGCCTTCGCTCGCAGCCTCGTCAATTGACGCTCCGCGCGCAATCCAGGGATCGGGTGTCGGCCGGCGATTTTCCCGGCGATGAGAGAGCGGGATGCCGAAGCTTCCCGTTTTCGGGAATCGCGGCGGCACCGTCAAGCGGCCGCGCCCGCATCAGCGCCGATTACGGGCCTTCTTTCCTTGGCACAACATTTGCTCAGGTGTAACAACCTCGCGGGCACCCTGCCCGCTCGCGGCCTTCCTAACGCCATCCGATGACCTCCCTGCGCAAGCTGCACAACCACCATCTGTTGCTGATCATGTTCCTCGTGGGGGCTGCGTCCGGCTTCCTTGTCAGCAGCGCCGGCTGGTGGGGGCTGAACCGCGGCGCCCACGACCTGGCGGCCTTGCAGGCCAGCACCGGCAATCCGTTGCGCCTGGCCGGCGAGACCCAGGCAATGGCACTGCACGTCCAAAGCCTGTACCTCGACGCGCTGCGCAAGCGGGACCTGCCGGAGGCCGAAATGGCGGCGCTGGCGCACGCGGAAACCGAGCTTTTCCGGGTGATTCAGGAAGGGGTGCAGACCGACGCGGCGCGCGCCGTCGAATGGGGGAACATCGCCGCCGCGCATGCACGCCTGGAAAAGAGCCGGCGTCACCTGCTCGCGCTCGTCGGTCAGGAGCCGGAGCGGGCGTTGCACTACCACGCCGGCACCACCCAGCCGCTGGCCGACGCCTTGCTTGCCGAGACGCGCGCGCTGCTTCCCGCCGTCCTCGCCGAGAATGCCGCCGTACAGCTGCGCGCGGAAGCGGACAACGCCCGTGCGCGTGCACTCTTGATTGCGCTGTCGGTGCTGGCGAGCGTGTTTTTCTGCGCCACCGCGGCGCTGACCTGGCGCGAATCCGCCGCGCGTCGCCGCAACGAGTTGGCGCGCGAACGCGAGCACACGATGTTCCGCACCCTGTTCCAGGGCAGCAAAGACGGCGTGATCCTGCTGCGGAACGCGCGCGTGGCGGACATGAACCGGTCCGCCAGGGCACTCTTCGCACTGCCGGACGGCGCCGACGCGCAGGCGCTCGACCTCGACCGGCTGTGCGCCGACTCCGGAACCGGAAGCCTGCAGGAACGCATCGCGCACGGCCGCCCGGACCAGGCGCGGCGCTTCGAATGGGAGTTCCAGGCGCTCGACGGGCGCCGCTTCCCGGCGGAAGTCGCGGTCGACATCGCCAATCTCGGCAAGCGGGAGGTCGTGCAGGTGACCGTGCGCGACATCACACGGCGCAAGGAAATCGAACGCAGCATGCGCCTGACCAACCAGGCCTTCGAAAATTCGGTCGAAGGCATCGCGATCACCGATGCAAACGGCAACATTCTGACCGTGAACGAGACCTTCACCACGATCACCGGCTATGCGCGCGACGAAGTCATCGGCAGGAATCCGCGCATCCTCAGCTCCGGCCGGCAGACGCGCGAGTTCTACCAGGCGATGTGGGAGACGCTGTCAATCGCCGGCAAGTGGCAGGGCGAGGTCTGGAACAAGCGCAAGAACGGCGACATCTACCCGGAATGGCTGACCATCAGCCGGGTCGTCGACGAGCACGGCAGGGTCACCAACTTCGTCGGCGTGTTCTCCGACATCACAGAGCGCAAGTCCGCCGAAGAGCGGCTGCTCTATCAGGTCTACTACGACCAGCTGACCGACCTGCCGAACCGGGTGCTGTTCAACGACCGGCTCGGCCAGGTGCTATCGATGGCCAGGCGCCACGACGACCGGCCGTTCGCCGTGATGTTCCTCGACCTGGACCGCTTCAAGACGATCAATGACACGATGGGGCACCAGGTCGGCGACCGTCTGCTGCAGCAGGCCGCGCACCGCCTGCGCGGCGCGGTGCGCGAATCGGACACCGTCGCACGCATGAGCGGCGACGAATTCACGGTCCTGTTGAGCGAGATCGGCAACGAGCGCCACGCAGCCAACGTGGCCCAGAAGATCCTGGAGGCGTTTCGCCAGCCGTTCCAGCTTGAAGGACAGGACGTCTATGTCGCGGCGAGCATCGGCATTGCCGTGTACCCGACCGACGGGCGCACGCCGGAGGCGCTGCTCAAGCACGCCGACATGGCGATGTACCGCGCCAAGGGCGCGGGCGGCTCCTGGTACGAGCTGTACGACGCCGGCATGGCCAGCGTGGCGAACGAACGCTTCGTGCTCGAGACCGCGCTGCACAAGGCGCTCGAACGCAACGAGCTGGAGCTGCACTATCAGCCGCAGTTCGAGTGCGAAAGCGGGCGTCTTGCCGGATTCGAAGCGCTGCTGCGCTGGGGCCATCCGGAGCTCGGCATGGTCTCGCCCGCGCAGTTCATTCCGCTGGCCGAGGAAACCGGCATGATCGTGGACATTGGCGAGTGGGTGCTGCGCAGCGCCTGCGCGCAGGCGAAGTCCTGGGAACGCACCGGCCATCCGCTGCGCGTGGCCGTCAACCTGTCGGCGCGCCAGTTCCGCCAGGGTGACCTGGCCGACGTCGTGCAGGCCACGCTGGCCGAGTTCCGGCTGGCGCCGCAGCTGCTCGAACTCGAACTGACCGAGAGCATCCTGATGGAGGACTCCGCGGACACCGGAGCGACGCTGGAGAAACTGCATGCAATGGGGGTGCAGATCTCGATCGATGACTTCGGCACCGGCTATTCGTCGCTGTCCTACCTGAAGCGCATGCCGATCCAGGTCCTGAAGATCGACCGCTCGTTCGTGCGCGACATCCACCAGGATCCCGACGACCGCGCGATCGTCCGCGCCGTGATCGCGCTTGCGCACAACATGAAGCTCAAGGTGGTCGCCGAAGGCGTGGAAACGCCCGAGCAACTGGCCTTCCTGCGTGAACACGGCTGCGACACCGTGCAGGGTTACCTGTTCAGCAGGCCGATTCCCGGCGGCGAGCTCCTGGCGCTGCTCGCGGCTGGCGCAGCCCTTGGCAGTCCGGCCTGATCCCAGCGCGGGCAGGGGCATGCCTCTTGCTTGCTTCCAATTCAGTTTCGTAACGACCCGAAACACGATGACAGATCCCGTTCCCCAGCAGATCGAGAACGTCACCTATGACGAGTTGCGCGTCGGCCAGTCCGCCCGGCTGGTGCGCACACTCGCGCTGTCCGACATCCACGCGTTCGCGGCGGTCTCGGGAGACTACAACCCGGCCCACCTCGACGCCGACTACGCGCTCAACACCCTGTTCCACGGTGTGGTGGCGCACGGCATGTGGGGCGGAACCCTGATCTCCGCCCTCCTCGGCACGGTATTTCCCGGCCCGGGCACGGTGTACCTGGAACAGTCGCTGCGCTTCGTGCGACCGGTGCGTGTCGGCGACACGCTGACCGTCACCGCAACCGTCACATCGAAGGACGACCCGACCAGGCGCGTCGGTCTCGATTGCCAGGTGGTGAACCAGGATGCGGTCGTGGTCCTTGAGGGCAAGGCACTGGTGCTGGCGCCGACCCAGAAGGTGTGCCGGCCGGTGGTCAAGCTCCCGCCGGTGCGCATGTTCGATCCGGAGGCGCGCCTGGAGGCGCTGCTGGCCCTCGTCGACCGGCTGGAGCCGGTGCGCTGCGCGGTCGTGCATCCCTGCGATCCGGAATCGCTGCGTGGCGCAATGGATGCGGCCGCGCGCAAGCTGATTGTTCCGGTGCTGGTCGGCCCCGCGGCGAAAATCCGGACGGCCGCGCAGGCCGCTGGCGTTGCACTCGAAGGCATCGAGCTGCATGACGTTGCGCACAGCAATGCCGCCGCCGACACCGCAGCCGGGCTCGCGGCCGCCGGCGAGGTCGAGGCGCTGATGAAAGGCAGCCTGCACACTGACGAACTGATGCAGGCCGTGCTTGCGAACCGGACGCTGCGCACCAAGCGCCGGCTGTCGCATGTGTTCCGCTTCGACATTCCGATGTACGACAAGCCCTTGCTGATTTCGGACGCCGCGCTCAACATCCGGCCGACGCTCGAAGAGAAGGCCGACATCGTGCAAAACGCGATCACGCTGTGCCACGCGCTGGGCATTGCCAATCCGAAGATCGCGATCCTGTCCGCGGTGGAAACTATCAATACGAAACTGCAGTCGACGCTGGACGCCGCCGCGCTGTGCAAGATGGCCGACCGCGGCCAGATCACAGGCGGCACCTTGGACGGGCCGCTCGCATTCGACAACGCGGTCTCGATGGAAGCGGTGCGCATCAAGGGCATCACCTCGCCGGTGGCCGGCAATGCCGACGTGCTGATCGTGCCGGATCTCGAGTCGGGCAACATGCTCGCCAAGCAGCTCGAATACCTGGCCGGTGCGAGCGGATGCGGCGTGGTCGTCGGCGCGCGCGTGCCGATCGCGCTGACCAGCCGTGCCGACGGACCGCGCGCCCGCGTCGCCTCGGCGGCGCTGGCGCTGCTGCTCGCCCACCGCAACCGGGAGATCAAGCCGTGAGCGGTCAGGCCATCCTTGCCGTGAACGCCGGCTCGTCATCGCTGAAGTTCGCGCTCTACCCTTGCAGCGGATCGGAAATCGGGCCGGCGCGCCTAAGCGGCACCGTGGAAGGCCTGGAGCCGGGCGGCCGGCCCTGCATGCGCATCAAGGGCGACACGGTCGAGCTTCGCCAGCCGATCGTGGTGGCCGGCGATGGCGCGCCGTTTGACGCCGCGCTCAAGGCCGTGCAGGCCGCGCTCGAACACCATGCCGCCGGCATGCGGATGGCGGCCGTCGCGCATCGCATCGTGCATGGCGGAGAGCGGCTGCTTCGTTCCGTCCGCCTGGACGAGGAAGCGCTGCATTACCTGGACAGCCGGGCGCCGCTCGCTCCGCTGCACCAGCCGCACAACCTGGCCGGCGTGCGCGCGTTCGCCGGCCGCTATCCGGATCTGCCGCAGATCGGCTGCTTCGATACCGCGTTCCACGCCAGCCTGCCGCAGCTGGAAACCCTGTACGCGCTGCCGCGCGCGCTGCGCGAGCAAGGCATACGGCGCTACGGCTTTCACGGCCTGTCCTACCAATACGTGTGTGCCGAGCTGAAGGCGCACAGCGGCCGCGCCGACGGCCGCATGGTGCTCGCCCACCTCGGCAACGGCGCAAGCGCCTGCGCGGTACGGGATGGGAAAAGCGTGGCGACCACGATGGGATTTTCCGCACTGGACGGACTGGTGATGGGCACGCGCAGCGGATCGCTCGATCCCGGCGTGCTGCTGTACCTGATGCAGCGCGGCTGGAGCGCCGAGCGGCTGGAACAGCTGCTGTATCGCGAATGCGGACTGCGCGGCGTGTCGGGCATCTCCGCCGACATGCGCACGCTGCGCGCAAGCGAGGCGCCGGAGGCGAAACTGGCGATCGATCTGTTCATCCACAGGCTGGTGCGCGAATGCGGCGCGCTGGCCGCCTGCCTGCAAGGACTCGACCTGATCGCGTTCACCGGCGGCATCGGCGAACATGACGCGGCGCTGCGCGCGCGAACCTGTGATGCGCTTGCCTGGCTGGGCGTGCGCATCGATCGGGCGGCCAATGCAGCGGCCGACGGCAGCGCCGCCGCGCCCGTGCATGCGGCCGGGAGCGGAGTCGAGATCTGGGTGGTGCCCACAGACGAGGGACGGGTGGCGGCGGCAGAAGCGGCGCGGCTCATCGCCCTTGCTTCCGGCGCACGCGGATGAAGCGGATGTCACCGAAAACGACCCGGGTGCGCAGGTAAACCGCAGTGAGGGCAGCCTGGCCGTTTGCGCATTGAACAATGCCGGCCCCTTGCATGCCGGTTGGAAATTTTTGCGCAGGGGCTTCCGTTTCTGAAATAGCCCGGCTATAATTTCGTCTTTCGCGGCCGTAGCTCAGCTGGATAGAGTACTTGGCTACGAACCAAGGGGTCGTGGGTTCGATTCCTGCCGGCCGCGCCAGTTTTACCGAGGGGTTAGATCGCAAGATCTAACCCCTTTTCTGGTTTACGGCGTCCGCTCGGCCTCCGCTGTAAGGTCGCCTTCCCCATCACACCTGCGCACCGCCCCGCCCCATCCTGGCACAGCTCGGCGACCGGGCTCGCACCTGCAAGCCCGGTCCTCCCGTCAAGCCCGTGCGGCGCGTTCGAAAATCACATAGTGCTTGCGCACCGGCTCGACCACCTCGAAGATGCCGACGAAGCCCGCCGGAATCACGCAGGCATCGCCCGGGCCCAACTCGCGCGGCTCGCCGCCCTCGGCGCAAAGGCGCACCCGCCCCTCCAGCACGACAAAGTATTCATCCTTCGACTGGTGAAACACCGTGCGCCACGCCCCCTTCGCGCTCTCCCAGATCCCGCACTTGAATTCACCTGACGCGTTCGCGTATTGCGGCCAGGCGGTGCGCTTCGGATGGCCGGATACATGGCGCTCCGGTACCACCGGGTCGTCCACCGGTGCGACGGATGCGGCGTCAAAGGGAATGATGTCGATCATGTGTGCTCCTTGAAATGTCGGGAATAAAGAACTGCTCAGCGCGCAGCGACGACTTCGATCTCGATCAGCCATCCCGGATTGACCAGCCCCGCGGCCTGCAGCACGGTGCGCGCCGGGAATTGGCTCTCGTCTTTGGTCTTGAAAAATGCCTTGCACGCTTCGTTGAAACCGGCGAAATCCATCTTGCCCAGAGCAGGATCGGCGACCAGATAGACACGCATCGAAACCAGGTTCGCCAGCGTCATATCCACTTCCGCCAGCACGGCCGCCATACGCTCCAGCGTGGTCCTGGTCTGCGTCGCGGTATCGCCGAAGGCCGCCACCGATTGCGGGTCGGCCTGTTCGTTGACCACGGCCGGGAACTGCGCGCTGAACGCGACGATTTCCTGCGGGGCCGTGATGCGTACGGCACGCGAAACCGGGGAAGCGGACGGAGAAGGAAGGCGGGAAAGCGTCATGGGGAACCTGAGAGGAAAGTAAAAGGGGAAGGCCCGGATGGCACCGTCGCAGCGGCCCGGCCGAGGCGATATGATAATACTATAATCAACATCCGCAGGCGGGAATGAAATATCGTTCATTTCCGCTTGATCACACCTGCGTTTGTAGTATTATCCGACTTTCATACGATAAAGTCCGCCGTTGCAGCAGACCGAAGCATGGGCCCGGGGTGCGGTGCGATGGCCGCCCCGGAGCCGACGCGAAGCCGGAACGGACACCATACCGGAAACGGCAAGACGATGCAGACCAACGAAACGAAGGAGAGAGCGATGTCCGAACAAATCGATAAGCTGGTGCCGCCGGGTGAAGGGCTGGTGAGCCGATCGATCTTCGTTGATGACGAGATCTTCCGCCAGGAGATGCGGCAGATCTTTTCCCGCGCCTGGCTGTTCGTCGGTCATGAAAGCCTGATTCCCAAGCCGGACGACTACTTCTCCTCGCGCATGGGCACCGATCCGGTCATCCTCACGCGCGACCGCAACGGCGAGATCCATGTCTTCCTGAACAGCTGCACCCATCGCGGCATGAAGCTGTGCCGCCACGACCAGGGCAACAGCCGCAACTTCACCTGCCCCTATCACGGCTGGAGCTTCTCCACCGACGGCAAGCTGGCCGACCGTCCGGGCGGGCTCGCCGGCGTGCCCGGTTACGCCACGCACTACAAGGGCGAGTTGAAGAAGGAAGACTGGGGGCTGAAGCGTGTCGCCAAGGTCACCAACTACAAGGGCACGATCTGGGCGACCTGGGACAAGGATGCGCCGGATTTCCTCGACTACCTCGGCGACATGCGCCACTACCTCGACGCCGCGCTGGACTGCCGCGACGGCCGTCCCGGCGGGTCGGAACTGATAGGCGGCGTGCAGAAGTGGCGCGTGAAGTGCAAC